>JAQBNL010000006.1 GCA_028288585.1 Chitinophagaceae bacterium
CAATGCCCAGTGTGCTTTTATCATTAAGCTTATACCCTACTGATAATCCTATATCAGTTGTAGCAGGGAAAAAATAGGTTGACTTCTGCGACTGGATATTGCTTCCAAATTCCAATCTCTTCAAAAATGATTTGGGTTTTTGATCATTGGGCTTAAAATCCGGCATCTCCATATCACTGCTGCCTCCGCCTAGCTGATTGATTTTGTCCTTTAATTTATTTATTTCAGCATGTGCATGTGCAAGGTTCTGTTGTATCTGTGCCTGTGCATTTGCGCCACCCATAGAAATCTGTTGAGCTATCATTGTTTGCACAGTTGCTCTTGTCTGCAACCCTGCTAAGTTTGCAGGCGAAGTACTGCCTCCGGGTATCTGGAATAGTGAAGCCAGCTGGCTGTTTTCCTTCATAAATTTTTGAAAAGCCGGTAACTTATTCAATAACGCCAACGCTTTCTTTTCAATCTTCTCGGGGTCTTTCAGCAGCTCCTTATATTCTTTTACCTGGGCCGAATAGTAATAGGCAGTTTTGCTTAATTGCTCATATTGTTTCTGAAGACCTTTTGGAATATTAGTGTATTTAGAAAGCAATTGTTTTATCTGTTCCTTTCTTTCAGTAATATATTTTTTGATCTGTTCTGTATGCTGAAGTTTACTTTGCAATTGCTGCAAATTTTTGAGAGGATCTTTTACTTTATCACTTACTTCTTTAAACTGTTGCAGGAAATGGAGGGACGTACCAAGACTATCGAGATAAGAGTTGTATTGGCCTCCTGTTATTTTACTGACTGTTGCGGTTTTACTCTTTATTGATTGAGAGAGCTCGGTATATTTTTGTTTTGAATTTTCAAATGCTGCAGAAGTTGAGGAATCTATTTTCCCCAAACGCCTTTTTATTTTATCTTCCTGTCTTTGTAACTTCTGTATATATTTTCCTGTTTGCTTTGTAAGCTTCTCATCAAGAAAAGAAATTTTATCATCAACTTTTGAAAAATATTTATCGGGGAACTCTTTAATTATTATAGAATCGATTCCTTGTGAAAAAGCCGCGTTCTTTAATAATACTAATAGTAAAATACAGGGATATCTCATTTGCTGTTTTGATGCTTTGTAAATATTGCATATAACAAAATATAAAGCACCAGTAGCAATACTGGATTTTGACCGTATTATTACGGTGTTAGGACATATAATTATAATAATAAATTTTGCTGCTAAACCGGATAAGTGTAATTTGAAGCGTTGCACCTTTTTAACCACCCGATGCTATGCCTGTTGATATAATACTAGCTGATAACCATCCGCTCTTTCGGAAAGGAACAGGACTTGTCCTCGAAAGTAATCCTGACATTAATTTAGTTGCAGAAGCAGAAAATGGTGGCGACCTCATTGAAAAATGCAGGAAGTTTAATCCAAATATCGTTATTCTGGATCTGAAAATGCCAGGCATGTCCGGAGTGGAAATATTGAAAGTTTTATCAAATGAGTTTCCTGGTACCAGCATAATTGTTTTATCAATGGTTGAAATTATTAATTCAATTTTTGAAGTAATTTCCGCCGGTGCGAAAGCATATGTATTAAAGAGCTCTGATGTTGGGGAGATACTAAACGCTATAACTTCAGTTCAGAAAAACGAGGTATATTATTGCGAGGGCACAGAACAGCTTCTTAGTGGTTTTATTCAACGCGATTTTAATAAGGGTATGAAAAAAAATAAAATAGAATTCTCAAAAGTTGAACTCACAATTATTAGATTGATTTGTAAGCAGCTTTCAAATAAAGAAATAGCGGATGAATTATTTTTAAGCGTAAGAACCATTGAATGGCACAGGACGAAAATTCTGGAAATGCTTAATGTAAAAAGTACTGTGGGCATAGTGATTTATGCTTTAGAAAATAAAATATACAGCAATAGTAAAGAATTGGAGCATATAGAATGTCAGTAACTGTCAATATTCCTGATCATTTTCTGCAAAAATCTTTTCACGTTTTCTTTCGCTTCATAGTCAACTTTTTTGCAGGCTTTTTATGATACGTTTTATCCTGTGCGCCTGCATCAATGAGTACTGCGCCGCAAGGAAATTCGAGCAAGACACTGGCTCCTTGCCCGACGTTTATAAAATGGGCATACATGGTATTGGCTTGTTATGCACGCAGGCTACTTGCAAAGACGAATATTATTGCACAAAGAAAGAGCTTAGATGTTTTTTTTATGGCTTTCGATAGAATAAGGAGCTTTACCTTTAGGGGCTTATATATACCTTCCTGAATTTCCTAAAGCTATTTCTTGGACAATATTTTGAATTAAACTAAATGGGCAGCGTAAACTTGCCCATTTATCCAATTCATTTTTCAAAATTTCAGGAAATACTTAAATATTTATTGACAGTATATATCTTATAAGTTTGTTCTTCATAAATATATATTCTGCTTTATATTGAAGTTTGTCATCTTCAAATATTTTATTTTTCGCTTTTAAATATTTTTTAATAATTATGGTCTTTTCATTACTCGTATCAACCTCATAATTAACCGTTGAGAGTTTAGTAATTACTGAGTTATATGTATCTCCGATTTTAATTTTGAATGTATTTGTTATAAAAGTATTTCTTGTGTTTAACGACAAACAAAATTTTTCTGGTATCTGGTTCTGGATTTTTCTTACTTCCATTTTATAAATAAAAGTTCGCGAAAGATTCAATGGCAGAAAACTGATATACACTACTTCTTTGGAATTTTTAAACTTCATCTGCTTGGTTGCATAGGTTTCATGATAGCACTTGAGGATTGCAGATTTATTTTTCGTATACAACTCATAGGATCCTAAAAAAAAGGTTGGCGCAATTCCAAAATCTAATGTGTCATAATTGGAAATAATTGGAGGTATCTTTTTTTGCGCATCAATGCCGCGGGCCAGGACTAAAAAAAATAATATTAAAAGTGTTACTGTTTTCATAACGAGTGGAATTATTCTGCTTGAATGGGCAATTTAAATTTTTTAGGAATTGGTTTAGGTTCTCTTCCCTTATACTTATTAAAATCGTCAATAATTTTACTCCTTATACCGCAGGAATTTCTGACCCTGATTTTGATATCATAAATTTTTGATAAGCGTTCATAATTTTCTATACACCTCTGTTGACCTTTTTCCTAAGACTGGATCGTCAATAATTTTACTCCTTAGACTGTAGAATTTTTAATTTGTCGAAAAATTGAGCATATTTATTATGATTTACCTTGAGGTTTTTTTTAAACAACCTTTGATACATACATACCCTTCATGAGTAAAGAAACTGAAGATATTAAACACACGCTGAAATTTTTTAGTGAATTTAAAAGTACTGACCCAAAAATAATAGTGAACGATAGCACAATTGAACTGATTCCCTTTTATGGAAGCTTTGGCTTTATTATTAATTTTATTCCACTCTTGGCCTCTACATACATTCTTGTAAAACAAAATGAGTTAATAGTTAACCTGCTTTGTATATCCGCAATTATTATTTCTCTTTTTAATATGTAAAATCTATTAAGGTTTTACAATAAAATAGTTATCGATCTTAAAGAGAGAACAATAATAATAATTCCGAATTTTATTTTTAATTACTTTAAAAAAAAAGAACATTACCTTTTGAAAGTATTAAACAAATAGACTATTTCGCTGATAGTATTTGGGTTGGTGATAGAAGAGTTAAAATTTGGGTTGAAACCAATAACGCTGCAGAGAAAATTAAACTTATTAGTATCTCCGAAAATGATATCGCGCAAAAAATAGTTTCACAACTACTTAGAATTCTTTAATAATTCAATTACTTCTCTTTCTTTTTTTTTCTTTCCTGGAGTCGTTAATGAATTAGATAATTCCTTTGCAGCTAAGGCTTATTAATCGCAAAAAGGTATTATTACGTCCAGGATGCATATCCGCATACACATACTTCATTATCTCCATTAATTGCTAGAAAGAAGCTTTACATATCCTATACTTTCCTCACCTCTTAAAACCTCATAATTCGTATTTATATTAAGTAAATCCTTTGCAACATCATCCATGTTAAATGATAAGTATACTCGGAAAGGTTTGGCATACTCTGCAGCTGAAGCTGTTTCAATTTTATAAACAAAACTTAATAGCTTATCAGAAACTTTTAAGAACAACCAATTTACCTTGTCATCCTTAGGATAACTTTCTGCCGGGAGAACGTGACTTCTATTTAAAAGCAACTCACCCACGAAATGATATTTTCTTTCTTCTGAAATCATTATCAACAGCATAAAATTTTAATATCAATAGGCTATTTCTGAGCTTTTCTAAGCAGCCCAACAAACTCAAATGGACAGTTACTATCATGAAGCTTGCCGCAATTATACTCCATAATCTGCGCTTTGTCTTTAGTACCCATAGCAATTCTGATTGACAAGGAACAACCCTCTTTATTGTAGTGATATTCTGTAGCAGCATACGCATTGCCTTCCTCATCTTCATCCATTTCAGGGTCCCGATTTGGCTTACCCTTCGCAATACCTGTTAATGTTGATGTTTTGTTTTTTACTTTATTAACTGATGCTAATTCAAAACTTATATCCTGCTTTGAAAGGTATTTAATTGTAAGAGTTTGTAACAGGGTATCATTTTTATATTCATACAAAATATTTGCAATTTCTTTGCCTTTTGTTATAACTGTGTCCATTAAAGGTTTTGAGACAGTTTGCGTAGTGTCTTGCAAATTATTTTTCTGTTCCATATTTTTTTCTGCGTTGTTATTACATCCTACAGTGAGCAGTAATAAACTAGAAATTATTTTATTCATGATTTGATTAGGTTCTTTACTATTATATCTATTAAGATACCAAATAACCCGACGAATAATAATGATTTTCTTCAATTATTCTTCCCGGGTTATCACCTAAGTATTTAATCTAATTCGTAAGACTTTAATTTCACTTAAAATATTTTTCAGCCTTTCTTTACTAGAAACATTTTGCAGACAGTTAAACAAAGATTTTAATTTTTGAAAATCATTAATATAATAATAGCTACTCCGTTTATTAATAATTGAAGTTATTTTATAAAGGGTTTTTGACTTATCACTCGATGAATCATAAAATGTCGTTATACAATCATGAAGATTGCTAAATGCAATACTGTTGATTATAAATATCTTAGAATACAGAAATTTTTCTGACGAACCTGTTGTACCAAATACCAGTATAATGATATTCTGTAGCAGCATACGCGTTGCCTTCCTCATCTTCATCCATTTCAGGCTCCTGGCTTCCCCTTGGCAGTGCCTATTAATGTTGATGTTTTATTTTTTACTTTATTAATTGATGATCGAGAAGATGTTCCTGTCTTTAATTACTGACGTCCAAAAATAAACTTCGTTAAATGACTTATGGCTTTTTCGCTCTCCTAAATATTTAAAAGCTGTATGCATATTTCAAGATAATATTAATCTAGAAATAATTGTCGGGTGAGGACACCCGCCAGGAAGGATGGGTAGGCTTCACTTATAAAATTAAAAGAGTTTATCAAAAAACAAAATAGTCAAATAGAGGTAAACCATATTAAGGTTAAAAAATTTTAATTAAATGATGAACTCCGCCCTTGTATTACTCGTAATAACGTCATTAAAATGTCTTTTATACTTGGACACAAGCCGATGCTTGCTCCCTAACTGTGGGACACCGGCAGGAGGAAGGGTATCACTTCAAAAACCTTTTCCAATATTTAAGGTCATCCTTTCTAAAGAGATATAGCCAATAGAATCTTGAGATATTATCAGTTCCCCAGTATAAAGTTGCATCTTTTCGGAATAAATCATATAAGATTAAGTTTGCTGCCCAATCAGAAGTTGTGTCATTTAGTAAACGCATCCAATCAGCCCTTTTTAATTCTTTTGCTTTTATTCTTTTTTCTTTACTTAACTCGACACGAACAATATGTTGTGATGGAATACGATGTTTATCTAATAGACTTGGACTAATAAAATGAAAACTAAACTTTACTGAATCATTATTAATAAAGGATATATCTGTTTGACCATTAGCATTCATATACAAAAGGTATGAACTAATTAATATTAAAATTTGCTTCAATTTAATTTGAATTTTTAGTGAATTAAAATAAATAACTTATTACTTACTACTTACTGCCTTTTTTTATCTTCTGGTCTAGTTTTCTTAATTGTTCCTTTTGCTTTTTAATTTTTTGTTGCAGTAAATATATCTTCCTCAACCTTTTACCATCTTCGGTATAACGTTTTATTGCATTTTCACCAGTCATTAATGTTACTTTATTTTCATTCTTGTAAATTTTCTTTAACAAATCCGCCTTCGTTTTGTACTTTTTTGTATATTTTAAACTTAATTCTTCACCAATTCCCAATTCGTCTCCAACGAGTTGCTGATTTGCAATTGCGGGTGATTCTAAATGAACTGTTTTTTGCGCATATTTTAATGGAGTTATTCGTCCAAACCGAACCTCTTGTTTGTTTTGAATGATTTGTTTAACATTTATTCTATTAGTTAATTCATGAGTTAATGCAAGTACCTGGTAATCTAATGGTATCCCACTTTCCAAGGCTATATTACCATCATCATCTGTTTCTCCACCTGCAACGTCATCTTTCAAAGTAATAAATTTATCTGCATTTTCTTCTGTTATCCCTGCTCCATTAAGAAGTGAATTAAAAGTTGGAGAGGCTTTTCCTCTTTTAACAATCAGTAGCACCTTGGATATTTGCCATCTTCTGTTAACGCCAACCTGATTAGAGACATTACTTAATAGCATAGTAGAAATATTCGTTGAAATATTTACTACAAGATTCATGCTGCCCAAACCAATTCCAGCACCTAGCCCCGCACCAACAATTGCACCGGTTACTCCATCTCCTCCAGCGGCTTGGTCGATTGCTATACCAACAATGGCACCACCTAATGCCATGACCCCTGCCTTACCAAGGTTGCTTAATCCTTCAAATAATCCAGATCCAATAGAACCACCGTTGGGATCTATATTGGTTATTGGATCATTTCCCATGCCGACATAAGGACTTGGAAATTCATCATAAGGGTCCTGCTGTATCCATCTCCCTATTTGCGGATCATAATTTCGTAATTCAAAATCATTCCATCCTAAATCTTCATCAAATTCACTAAAGTCCGCTTGATATAAATAATTGTTTTGTAAAGTACCTTCATTATCATCTCCTAATTTTTTGGAAGATATCGCTGCTATCTTTAACCCAAAGGAATAATAATGGTCTTCTTCAATTATTCTTCCCCGGTTATCTCCTACTTTAAAGTTATCAAAGTAAACAGGCTCATTACTTTCATTAGATAAATATACATAAGCATATCCATTTTTTGGAGACTTAACAGGATCTATTACTAATGTATGATCCCCATCACCTGCTACTAATACAGGTTTGGCAATACTGCCTTCACTAACAAAATTAAAACGTTCATCAAAAAACAAAATCGTCATATAGGCTTTGGGCGTAGTAATACTTGAATTATTTGCATCAGGCGCTGTTACACTTGTAAAAGCTCCATTTAAACCTAACTGGTTGGTGATATTTGTTGTATTGCCTTTCGCAAGTCCGGTATTACTGCTGCCAAGTATGGACTGGGCAAGCGTTGCAAGGATGTCACTCGTTAAATTATCACCTGTTCCATTCGTTACATTGTTTTGAAAATAATACTGGCTCGTTGCTGTTATCACATCACCCGCCATCACTTTTAATAATACATTCGGGCCTGATTTCTTTTCAAGTGAATTAGCGCTAAGCTTACTTACTGAGGTACTGCTGTTACTTGTCCATCCCTGGGGTTTTGGTTTTCGTGTCTGCGATACTTCATTGTTTACCCCGGCCTGCCCAAAATAAGGTTCTTCAGCCGCTGACCTGTCTCCTTCCATTGTGCAGGTGTTATAACCATTATGTATTTCTTCGGTAAGAACCATCCGTACATTCTGCTGGTAATCTCTTACGAAAAAGTCATAAGCACCTTTTTTAGAATTCGGTAATAACATATTACCATCAATTGCCAATGCATCATTGGTATTGCTTTGAGATACGGGTGTCATCACTCTTATTCTTCCTTCTTCGAAATTGATAGAGGATAATACATCACCTGTATAAACATATTCATTGATGTATGTTGTGGTGGTAGTATTGGTAGTATTTTCAGGAGTATATTTTTTTTGCAGTTTATTCCCATCAGCGTCATAAACGATTTGGATTGTTCCCTTCCCACTGATATGTATCTCTTCAGGCTTATCTAAAAAATTGTAACGGATTCCGTTTGCACCTGCAACACCTGCAAGATCTTTTGCATTCTTATTAAGATCAATTACAAGATTACCGTTATCATCGTAAACATAATCATCAGCACTTCCATTTGTGCCGTCAGCAAAATCACCAAGTTTGCCATTTGCTGCGCCTGCATTACCATTATCAGTAACCTTCATTAATTTATTGCTGTACAATGCATAGGTGTACTGCATATTATCAACAGTCAATGGCGTGTTGTTTCCGATAACTACACCTCTTTGAAACATCGTTTGCAGGTTGCCGTTAAGGTCGTATTGTATTGTATTATTAACTCCGCTACCACCAACAGTAAAATCCATTTTGGTATTATCCCATGCATCTGCTGTTGTCTTCTTCTCTTTAAAATCTGCCCTGGTTAATCTTCCTGCATTGTCATATGTGAAATCATATTTACGCTGTGCATCATCTCCCATAGTATTCCACATCAACCCTGTCACATGGCCATCAAGCTTCCCGGAGTTAAAAACATTATCACGGTTATCATAACCTAAATACAATCCAAAAAAGTTCGCCCATTTATCATATCCTGCCGCTTTTAATGCATAGTTTTTATTAATGCCGGTGATATTATTATGAATGTTATAAGTGTAGGCAAGGGATTCCATTTCATTTTTACCTGAGCCTGTATAACCGGGATCAAGGTGTTTAGTTTTCAATCTTCCCATGTCATCAAGATCGTAGGTGGCAATAGTTTTAAAATCATTGCTGCCATATTTCTTTTGCAGGCTCGTTACACGCCCTATTTTATCAAAAATATTTTTAGTAAGAATGCTGAAACTGCTATATCCAGTATTTGCTGTAGTATGTTTCGAATGAGTGCTTAATAATCTTCCATCCCAGTGGTACTGCATTGTTGTAACATCCGTGCCGGATTTAAAATTATCTTCAAGTGATTGAATAAGTCTTCCTTTCTCATCATAATATTCGGTAGAATTGAGGAACGTACTGGTGCCAAGTACACGAACAGAACTGCCTGTAGGATAACTTAAAGTTCGATTGGAAACCTGGATGGCAATCACATTAGGATCACTGTTGCTGTATGCAGTTGTATTATCAAAAACATTATCAAATGCCTTTGCACCTGCAAAATTGTAATCATCATAAAAGAGATATTTCACCTTTGTACTAACAGCTAAAATTGAACTAACCTGCGCGGGATTATTAAGGTCGTCCTGTAATGCGCTGATTGATTCCGAAGTAGTGTAAAGGCTTGTAGTGGTAACGCGATCAAGTTCATCGTAATTATTGAATGTCCATTCAGGTGTAGCTTTTACCGATTGGTTCCCATCCTGCATAAATCCAACTCTATCCCTTTTATCATATACCATTCTAAGTTCCTTTGCACCCGGGGATTTCTTTAAAATATTTCTTCCTTTATCATCATACTCATATCTGAAACATAATCCGGTTAAAACCTGCTGCCCGTCAGCACCTGTGAAACTCCAGCCGTGACCATCCAAATATTTTACTGCTTCGGGCTGTATCCTGTACCGAAGCAATCCAAAATCATCATACACACTGTACACACATATCCATCCTGAGTGTGCAGCAGAAGGATTCTCATCAATCTGGGTTTTTGTAAGGATTACTTCTCCTGATTTATTGGTGTATTCAATTACCTGTTTATTATTTTCATCAGTACTGATGGTTTTATACAATGTCTTTGCAGGATAAATGCCCGCATTTACAGGTGCGTCTCCAATAGAATATCCTATAGAGAAAATATGTACATTATCACCGTCATCGTTTACCTCGTAAACCGCCGAATTACCTAAAGCACCGGCACTGTTCCATGATGTTCCGGGTGATTTTACATTCTTTAACCTGTTAAGAGGATTATGTTCAAAATCAGATGTTGAATAAGGGAAGGTTTCTCCTAAAGTAGTTGCATAATATATGGGCTGCTCAGCTAAAGGAGTTGTTTTGTATTTTCCGGTTTGCGTGGTGGTGGTATAAGGAAGGTGTTGCAATGGCTCCCTACCGAATGCATCATACATTGAGAACTGCACCACATCTCCCCATAAATTATTCGGGTCAGGGGGTGTGGCTGTTTCTCTGCTTATTTTTTCAATCGGCCTTCCGAGCCCATCCATGTATGTTGTTGTCTGCAGCTTTTGACCAATAGGAAGCTGATCAATTACTTTCCAATCCGTTTGTCCTGTCACTAACACATCATGCTCCCTTACATAATTTACATTTTCCGAGCTAACAGATCCAACAGTGATAGTAACAATATTTGAACTGACGATGTAAAAAGGCCATGTTGCCTTTCTTCTGAAATAAGTAGTTTGTGCAAGCGCAGCAGGAAAACTATATATCGATTGGGTTGCTCCCGGAATAGGTGTAAAACCATCAAATGGTGTGAGGCTTTGCTCCCATTGATAAGTCACACCAGAAGGGTTTGTGTTTATCGCCGGTACAAGACTCTCCGGAATCTCGGTATAAGAAAAAGTATAATTGCCGCCTGAAGTTACAATTTGGTCATCAGGTGGAGGAGGTGGTAATACAACCATCGATACAGTTGTTGTAATATTACCATACCCGGATGAAAAGCCTTCAGAAACTATATAATAGGTTCCTGCGGGCAGTGTTGTTCTGATTGAAGCTGTAAGACCGGAACAAACAGGCCCGCTATCATCATTAAATGTATAAACACTTCCATCACTATTAAGCAAATGCATATAAGTATCAAAACCGGATCCGCAGTGGTATATGTCTATTTGTGTTGTGTTCTGAAGCGTAAACTTATAATAAATGTCGTCACTGGCTTGCCCAAAATCGTTTCCAAATCCATTTGCAGGATCATTGTTTTTTGTGTCACTATATGTATAACTACCTGAAGGGTAAGTACCCATAATGATGGGGTTGTTTATGGTTGCCCCCAAAGGTAAAACGGGTGCCTGTACAGTAAGAGTTGCAGAAGTAATAATATTACCGGTTAAAGAACCATATCCTTCTGCCACAATATAATAAGTTCCTGCTGCTAATGTTGTTCGGATAGAAGCCCTGTTTGTATTACATAATGGGCCATAATCATCGTTGGAGGTAATAAGGGTTCCGCTGCTATTTAGTAAATACATGTACGTATCAAACCCTGACGAACAATGTGAGATATCTATCTGTGTACTTCCCTGGACTGTAAATCTGTAATATATATCATCCGAAGGTTGCCCGTAATTATTTTGATAACCATTTGATGTGCTGTTATTTTTGGTGTCGTTGTAATTAAACGATCCTCCTGCATAAGTACCCATTACAATTGGGTTATTAATTGTTGCACCAACAGGTTGAGCAAAAGAACATAGAGGAGAAAACAGCACTATAAAAAGTAATATACATACGTGAATAAGAAAATTTCTTTTTAATGCCGGGCACTTATAAAAATAATCAAATATCATATAGATTAGTTGAAATGGTAGTATCGTTTATTTATTTGTAACAAGATTCCGTTTCTTGGTATGATACAGATCATATTGCGTTTCCGTAAGAACGGTTTTGTAAAAACTATCTCTTTTATTTTCTATTCTTTGCAATTCTCTTCCTACGATTAATCTATCTGTGGATTGAACCCTTGCCTGTTTTTTTAATTCATGTAAATTCATATTAATGTTCTTGATTGCATCCTTCTGCACCCCGGTTAATTTTAATGAATCCTTCATTTTTTGAGCAATCTTATTTGCTAATTGATTTGCCTGGTCTGTTTGTGCGGATGTAGTAAGGGAGAAAAAAAGAAAAACCAGGAAGAGAATACTTTTCATTTTATTAATTTTAATTGATTTGATAACACTGATAACTGGAATTGTGATACTCGTAATAATCTCCTGACCAGTAGCCATCACTCCATTCATAATGGTAAACACATCTCCATACATTCTCACTTACGTAATAAGAATCTGTATATACCTTATATCCGGTTTCACAACTATTGTTAACACACCTTTTATCATCACCGTTACAATTATTATAATCACAGGTAGAAGCTGGACATGAAGCATCTGCACCGGAATCTATCCATTGAGTTTGATTATAGGAAGAGCTGTTTGGGTTTTGATCAATTACCTGCACTAATTTGTGCCCATTTTGACACTGCTCGGCACCGGTACCAATCCAAACAGGAGTATAAGATATAACACACGATGCGTTGCCTGGAAGGTTGGCAAAAGCCTGTGCATTTGCATCCATTTCATCCTGTGCTTGTTCATCAGCTTCTCCGGGAATTGTAGAACTATATTTACCATAAGGTACAGTGTAGGTAATGGAGGTTCCTTCATAACCGATATCACATCCTTCTTTCTGGAAAGTTTGCGAAATGGCAGCGTTGTAAAATAATTGTACACATGAACCAACTGAGTTCGCGTATGACTGGCCGAAACTATTTATCTGATTTTGTACCTGCTGATCCACTACATCCTGGCTGATCGTTGACGTAAAAGTATTTTCAGGAATAGTATAAGTAACAGCACCACCTGTATATCCGGCTGGGCAATCATTTTTTATAAATACTTCTGAAACTGCATAATTAAAATAAGTTACAGGACAGACAGGCTTTTTTGCAATATTATATGTATACATCTTTATCACATTCTTTTTCTCATCCTTTATAAACTGAAGTCTTGCATGATCATCATATTCATAATAGGTAATCCTGTTATTTTCATCACATTCTGATGTTTTACCAATCAAAGGATCATAGGTAACAGTTCTCATTCTGGCCGATTGCGGGTAAAGCCGTAATTCGTCAATAGTCGCATTACCGCTAACAGTTACAGTTGAAGTGCCTGAAGGGATCGAGTATTCGTAATAAGTATAGACGTTTATTGTTGGGCCAGACTTTAGCAATGCTGAATTGCTTACATTAAGATTGGAAGTAGCCCAAAATGAAAGCCTGTATGCCTTGGAATTATTAAGCGGAGCCCATAAAGAATGCGAAGCAGAAATTAAAAGCGAGCCTGATCCGGTTACAGATGATGATGTATTAAACTGAGCTGCGCCGATAGTTAACCATCCTCCCTGAACAGATCCTTCAAAACTTGTATATGCTACCGGATCATTTACTGGGTCAGCATTAATAACAGAACCGATAACATATTTATCATTGTAGCCATAAATATTTTTGATTACATGGTTACCTTCATCTTTTATACCGCTAAGATTAGCCGAGGCATCATAGGTGAATGTTTGGATTTCAATCTGGGGTACATTAACTGTTAGTGATGGCTGGGAAAATCTTTTCTCTAAAATCCTCGATGGTTTTCTATCACCGTTAGAAAGGTCAGCTAATTCTGTCACACTCTCACCTGTATAATAGGTAGTTCCATTTTTAATAATTCCATTTGTAATTTTTAGGGGCATACCAAGAATATTGTTGTTCATTAAAGTTTGATCCATATAATAATCACCGCTGTATTTAATTTCTTCAAAGTTTATATCGCCATTACTTTGGGTCACCTTTACTTTACTTACCTGGTAATTATCCTGGCTATATTCATATTCCTTTAGAGTTTCAAGATTTTCTGTTAGGCTGTTTGGCTTAAAACTCCTTTCATATGAACGGTAAACCTGGAGCCTGCCGGTATATATAGGATATAACCTTACATTCATATCGCTGATATCAGCAGTTGTAAAATTGCCGGAAGGATATCCGGAGGAATTATAGGGGTTATAGGTTTCCGGATCTTCCCATTCCGTGTTTTTTTGAGAACTGCTCTTTATAACCCGGTATTTGCAATTCGGAAATCCATTGTATGATCCATAATGGGGATTGCCTACTTGTGATTGAAAAAATGTGGGATCATAGTCATTCTGCGTCTGTTTAACAGGGTATCCATTAACATCACAAACTGTAATTTTTTTAGGTAAGCCATAGGCCCAATAAGCATATCGCTGCTCGGAAGAAAAGGTTTCACTATTATCCGGGCGCCAAATTGGGTAATCATCATTACTTGTAAAATCATAAACAGTTTTACCCTCGCTACCTGAACCGGGGATCACTTCAACACGTTTGAACTGGCCTGGTAGGGGATTAGCGCTGTTCAAATCCGAATTATAATAAATATGCGTTTCGTTATCAACGTGGTGATCACCTATACAGGAGATTGCAAAGTCCACTACTATTTGAATGATTAACGTTATTGGGTCTGCGCTCGATATAGCATTAATAATTGTTTTAATTGTTGAAATAGTACTATATAAATTCATCGCGAATTGCAGAACCTGTCCCGAAAGGGAAATATTCACTGCCTGTTCCCTTGATAAGATGCCGGGATATTTATACCTGAAATCGCAACCAACTGATGGTGGCCAAAGAGATCCTTTTACATATTTATCTATCGGAGCAAAATGATTAAAACTTGGTAAAGTATTGACCGGATATTCCATGCCCCACAGTGAGGATTGTGTACTGCCTTGTAAATTGTAAACATAGTTTGTGGTAATCGGGTGATTACAGTCGTTTGAATACCCGCCATCAGTTACGCTTGTGCTGGAAACATGCACTCCCCCTACTTCGGTAGATGTTGTTTGCCCCATCAATACGCCATTATTCTGCGCATAACTATAATTTAATGATCCTCCTGTAGGGTAATTGATCCGTTTTAATAGACCATTCTTTGCGAAACCCTGCTTTGCACTCATAATATTAAACCCATTATAAAAACATAAGCCTTTACAATCTTTATTTTCTAGATCGCCAAGTGATTTTTGAACTGGAATAGACTGGTTATTATCATAATTTCTGCTGTTATCCCCATTATAGAACCCCCATATATCTTTTAAATGGAAAAAAGGTGGTGGAACTATATCAGAGAGAGTACTTGAACCTAAATTATAGTCAAATACATACGGGGGATCATCCCCCTTTAAATCAACACCTATCTTTCTTACAGATCTAAGGCATAACCGTGCACATGCCTTTTCATAATCAGTTATCGGCCAACCATACCGGTTTAATATAAAATATTTTGTTTGTACCTGGTATTTTGATAAGTACCTCCCCTGGTAGGTAATATCCACCGATGCAAGTACTTTGTCACCGATTAAATCAACTCTTGCACTGCCATAATTGAACTGTACATTATGTCCATCCGGATATGCTATCGAAGAAATTACAGGAGTTACTGTGACTGCCTTTGCATGAGAGATAATAGAATAATTTTTTTCAGGAGTAAATATCCCGGAGTTGTTGGATGTGTAATTTGTTATTGAAGATCCTGCACTGGAATTAATGGTTCTGGTCTCATAATTTAAATTTATTTTTCTGTGCGTTAATGCATCTTCAATTTCAGTTAAATACCATCCATTAATAATATAAGGATTAACTATGGATGGATCATTATCATCAAATGTTGCTTCATGATATACATGATCATTTTTAAATTTCGGTTGTGTTTGTTTATTTAAATTCTTATCGCAAAAGCTGGTCTTAGTCACTTTTGTCAGATCATGTTCGGCAAACTTATAGATTAAACCATTTTCATCCTGGATATTAAAGGATGTTATTGTAGTCCTGATTCCTTTGGTATTATACACCATGTTATCAACCGTTACGAATGTTATTTTCATTTTGCTATCTCCCAGCATTACTGCTGAACCGGAATGGTTATATAGTACATCACTATAAATTTTACTCAAAACAAAGACACCGGATCTTCCATTAAACTGAAATGCAAAATGATCAAGCTCCCTATCAGCGGCAACTTCATTTGGTTGTTTGTAAATGTGATTTTTATCTTTATAAATAGGATACCGGGTTAAAGCAAATGGGGCACCATTAGAAGGAGATACAGTATTGTATAAGTAACCGGGTGGGTATTTGGAAATATCGTTAACAGCTCCGGCTCTGGCTATTTGGTCGTCTGGTTCACCTGCCTGTATCCGGGTAATAACCCCGCCCGCTAATAAATTCCATCCCTGTCCTACATTAGAAGCTACATCATTTACCTTTAAACCATTTCCAGAATTATAATTTAATGCAACGACCGAATTTAACCGGCTTTTATCATCCTGCCAGTTGAACATAGGAAGGCTAAATGTTGCGCTTCCACTTTGCAAATTAACTTGTGCAGATATCTTTAACCCTGTAATGAGTATGAGTAAAATTGTAAATAACTTTTTTATCATAGAATTAAATACTTAATTGTTATTGCTTAATTTTTTATTTGCGAAGTATCATATTTTAATTATTAAAAATTATATCCTAGCCTGTAAACGATCGGCTGTGTTCTCGGGATTTGGTCGTAGCTCAAAAAATCCCACAGCAGTTGCATATTGCCTTTAAATTTTTTTGAAATTTTATATTTTTTTGAAACGCCTATCAGCCCGCTTGTTTGCCACGCATTATAATTCTTCAACTGTTCTATTGAATTGAATGCAGTCTTATAATTCTGCTCATAACCCCCGGAAATAAAAAGTGACTTTTTTATCTTGTAATCAACAAAACTTCTTAACCCTATTCCTTCACTGCTAATTTTAATATTGTTCCACCCTCTGCCAAAGCCTACTTTGTATGAAGCTCCTATCCCAACGATGCTTTTATTATTAAGCTTATAACCCACACTCAATCCTATATCTGTCGTTGAGGGAAAAAAATTAGTAGACTTTTGAGATTGGATATTGCTGCCAAATTCTAATCGCTTTAAAAATGATTTTGTCTTTTGATCATTTGGTTTGAAATCGGGCATATCAATATCACTGCTGCTGCCTCCGAGTTTATTTATCTGATCTTTTAATTTATTAATTTCTGCATGCGCCACGGCAAGATTCTGCTGTACCTGCGCCATTGCATTAGGGCCACCCATAGATATTTGTTGCGTAATCATCGCCTGCACAGATGCTCTTGTCTGAAGTCCGGCAAGTGCCTGTGTTCCTGTACTACTGCCTCCCTGTATTCCAAATAATGAAGCCAGCTGGCTGTTTTCCTTCATAAACTTTTGGAAGGCAGGTAATTTATTCAATAACGCCAAAGCTTTCTTTTCTATCTTCTTCGGGTCTTTCAGCAGCTCCTTATATTCTTTTACCTGGGCCGAATAGTAATAGGCAGTTTTGCTTAATTGCTGGTATTGTTTCTGAAGACCTTTTGGAATATTAGTGTATTTAGAAAGCAATTGTTTTATCTGTTC
>JAQBNL010000041.1 GCA_028288585.1 Chitinophagaceae bacterium
ATTAATGGCCAGGCTCTTTTTTTAATAAGCACTTGATAAACTAACCATCCTAAAAAGGCAATGGGGAATCCAAAGAACCTAAGAAATACAAATATCATTTTATTAGTTTTTAACTATCAATTTCAAGCAAAAGTGCTTTTATTATTTAACATCAAAATCAACCATTACTTTTTCACTGCGAGGATGTGACTGGCAGGTAAGAATAAAACCTGCTTCCACTTCATCAGGTTCAAGACCATAATTTACTTCCATTTCAATTTTGCCTTCTATAAGTCTGGCTCTGCAGGTTGTGCAAACACCGCCTTTGCATGCATAAGGAAGATCAGCGCCTTGTGCTAAAGCCGCATCCAGTATATTATTGCTGTCATAATCAAGATTAAAATCAAAGCTTCTGCCATCAAGTTTCACGGTTATGTTACTGGTTTCTTTATTGGCTTCACTGGCAGCTTGTGACTTGTAGCTTGCAGCTTTTCTTAATGGTGTTGTAAATAGTTCAAAATGAATTTTACGTTTATTAATTCCTTTGTCCTGCAAAAAATCCCTTACACAAAAAATCATTTCTTCAGGTCCGCAGATGAAGAATTCATCAATACTATTTATGTCAATTACTTTGGTAAGCTGAAGACATTTGTCTGCATTAATTCTTCCATAATTTATCTCGGCTTCCATTCTTTCCCTGCTTAAAATATGGTACAGCCTGAAACGCTCAATGTGTTTATCTTTTAAAGCTTCCAGTTCTTCTTTAAAAATAATAGAGGAATGATTTTTATTTCCAAAGATCAATGTGAAGGTGCTTTGTGGTTCAGTTATTAAAGTTGTTTTTATAATAGAGATGACGGGAGTTATACCACTGCCTGCTGCAAAAGCCACATAATTTTTTTTGTTTGATGGGTTGAGGTCAGTATAAAAATTTCCTGAGGGCGGCATTACGTCAATTGTATCTCCGGTTTTTAATTCTGTATTTGCATAGGTTGAGAATAATCCTCCCTGTACTTTTTTTACAGCTACTCTTAATTCATTATCCAAAGGGCTTGTGCAGATTGAATAAGAACGGCGTATCTCTTCTCCTTCCAGAATTTTTCTAAGGGTAAGGCTTTGTCCTTGTTTAAATTGAAATTCTTTGAAAAGTTCTTTTGGAATCTCAAACGATATGGAAACACAATCCTGTGTTTCTCTTTTAATATCCTTTACAGATAACGGGTGAAAATGTAGCGCCATATTTTATTACGATAGCAATCGGGAAGGCAAAAATAGATGATTAGTGTAGATGATTTACCCGCAAATTTTTACCGCGGAGAAATGAGTAAATAGAGTAATCGCGGAGCAAAGGGTCGCCTCAGCATAAACTCTGCTTCTCCTTGCTTGCGGTAAAAAAAAATTGAAGTGCAATATTAATATATAATTTTGCAGAAACTATGGCAATGGAATTAAAAGCTATTGATAAGGTAGAGGATATAAGCCCGGAGGATTTTAAGAGGAATTATTACGATACCATGAAGCCGCTGATCATTACAGGGCTTGCTAAACAATGGCCTGCATATACCAAATGGAACTGGGATTATTTTAAAGAGATAGTAGGTAACGAAAAGGTGGCTTTATACAATAATGTAAAAAGTGATGCTTATACGCCGATAAATACAGCGGATGACTATAAAACCTTTGGTGAATACATTGATATGATAAAAGCGGGTCCTGCCGGCTGGAGAATATTCTTATTTAATATTTTTCAGCATGCGCCACAGCTTACAAAAGATTTTACATGGCCTGAACATTTAATGAAGGGGTTTGTAAAACGTTACCCTATGCTATTTGTTGGCGGCGCTACTTCAATTACCCACATGCATTTCGACATTGACGTTTCGCATATTTTACATACCCAGTTTTTAGGAAGAAAAAGAGTTTTGCTATTTCCCAATGAAGAGCAGTATAAATTATACCGCAAACCTTTTGAAGTATTAAGCCTTGTTGATTTTTCTCATTACCATGAAGGCAATGGTACTCCTGATTATGAGGCTTTCCCTGCCGTTAAATATGCGAAAGGATACGAGGTTATTTTAGAGCATGGAGACACCTTGTTTATGCCTGCCGGTTATTGGCATCATATGGAATATTTAGACAGTGGCTTTGCTATGAGTTTAAGGGCACTGCAAGGCTCTTTAGGCGGAAAAGCCAAAGGTGTATGGAACTTATTTGGGATGAGAACCATAGATACTGTGATGAAAAAAACACTTCCAAAGCCATGGTATAATTATAAGAAGAGTAAAATCTACAAGTCTGCAAATGAAGCTTTAAAAAGCTATGAGAATTAAAAATTAAAATTATCTTTGTATGCGAATAAGCAGTATTTTGCGTTCCGCTACCAAAGTCTTTCCTAATCCTATACTGAAAACTGCCGAAATCCCAAAACGTATTAGTTTTAATTAGCCCTTAGAATAGAAAATATTTTAAAATCTTATCTAACTATATAGATTAAAGTTTTTTTTCTTGTGGTTTCAGAGGTAAGCAAGGCCGGTGATATTTATCACTGGCCATTCTTTTTATAAGATATTCCAGTGAAAGACTACATATAGTTGAAGAATTACTTCGTTAAGTTGCCTGTGTTTGAAAAAATTATTTCCACATTATTCTAATGCCTTATTAATAAATTTAACCAGGGGCATAAGCGCTTTAAAAGCTTTGATGGTTTTATCAACCAGCTTGTTGCTGGTAAGGTCTTCATCGGGTAGATATTTTAAGGCCAGTATACTTTTAAACTTTAAAAACTCACCTGCCGGATTTTCCTTATCATAACCTCTTGGAAGGTTATTCAATTTTATATCAGGCGTGTTTTCGAGCTCCTTATATTCAGATATGAATGCTTTATTCTTAATAATGCTCATAAACTCATCAAAGCAATAATCAATTTCCTGCCTGATCTTTTTTAACTCAGGCGCCATTGGCATCCATATACCACCCCCTATAAAACTTTTACCGCCCGGCTCCGCATGAAAATAGTAGCCAGCATAAATTGATTTTTTACCACCCCTGTCAAAGCTGGCGCCCATATTGGTTTTATAAGGCGTTTTATTTTTTGAAAATCTTATATCACGATTTATTCTGAAGACACAATCTTTAATTTGCAAATCTTTTATATCACTATCAAACTGTGCTGTTTTTTTAATTATAGTAGCAACAAAATTTCCGAAATCATCCTTTGCATCAAGGTATTCATTGCGGTGTGCATCAAACCAAACCTTATTATTGTTTTTAGCAACTGACTTTAGAAATTTTAGGGTTGATGATTGTAGCATGAGATTTATTTTGTCTGAACCGGGATTTTTGAGATTAAAGGATTTATGAGAAACTGGATGCAAAAAAATCCTATAATCATTTAATCATAAAAATCATAGTTGACTATTTTATCATTTTTAAAAATTCTTCTTCTGAAATAATTTTAATTGTACCTACTTTTTTTGCTTTATCAAGCTTGCTGCCGGCATCTTCACCTACAACGAGGTAATTTAATTTACTGCTTACGCTTCCCAATAATTTACCGCCGTTCTTTTCCACCATCTCTTCAGCATCACTGCGTTTTAGCGTTGGTAAGCTGCCTGTAAACAAAAATGTTTGCTGATTTAATTTGCCGTCAACCTCAACTGTTTTATTTGTGTTCTTAAGATTCACTCCCAGCTTTTCCAGTTTTTTTATCATTTCAATATTATCTTCCAAATGGAAAAACTGGTAAATGCTCCCGGCAACTTTTATTCCCACATCTTCCAAATTTTGTAACTCTTCCAAAGAAAATTTTTCAAAATCGAGTAAATGATCAACTGCCTTAGCAAGTGTTTTAGCCGTCGTTTCTCCAACATAGCGGATACCTAAACCAAATATCAATCTGTGTAAAGGCTGTGTCTTTGAATTCTCAATAGCTGTTTTCAGATTATCAATTGACTTTTGTCCAAAGCCTTCCAGCTCAGAGATCTTTTCATAGTCAAGTGTATAAATCCCCGGTATGTCTTTTAATAAATCCAGTTCAAAAAATTTGACAACATTAGCTGATCCAAAACTTTTAATATCCATTGCATCTTTACTCACAAAATGAATGATGCGTTCAATTACCTGGGCTTCGCAATTAATATTAACGCAACGCAAAACAGCTTCACCTTCTGGCTTTACCAACTCATCATCACATACAGGACAATTTTTAGGAAAGACAATTTTCTTTTCGGTTCCTTTTCTTAATTCAGTCAGAGGTTTTACAATGTATGGGATCACATCCCCGGCTCTTTCTACTAAAACTGTATCACCGATACGAACATCTTTTTCTTTTACCACATCAGGATTAAAAAGTGAAATAGAAGTAACCGTTACACCACCAATATGCACCGGTTCTATTTTAGCAACCGGCGTAATAGAGCCGGTACGACCAACCTGAAATTCAACATTAATTAATTTGCTTGTTGCCTGTCTCGCTTTAAATTTAAATGCAATAGCCCACCGTGGATGATGGGTTGTACTCCCCATACGTTGCTGCAATTCAACATTATTTACCTTAATAACTATTCCATCAATTTCATAAGGAAGGTTATCTCTTTTCTTTTCAAATTCATTGCAAAAATCAACTACATCTTCTATTCCCTTTAGAACCTCTTGTTGTTTTGCAGGCGTTTTAAAGCCAAGTTGCAATAACATTTCAAGGGCTCCTGAATGAGAATCCAATGCCTTATCTAATTTTTTATTGGGAGATTTTGCAACGTAACTTATGTGGTATAATATCGCTTCAAGACTTCTTTTTCTAACCACCATTGGGTCTTTCATTCTCAATGAACCCGAGGCAGCATTTCTCGGATTGGCAAGTGGAGCAAGTCCTTGTTCAATTAAATGTTGATTATAATTTTTAAAACTTTGTCTTGTCATTAACACTTCGCCACGTATCTCAACTCTTTGTATGCCATAATCAGAAAATTTTGCGGATAATGGGATGGATTTTATTTGTTTAAGATTGGTAGTAACATCATCACCGGCAACTCCATCACCACGTGTTGCTCCTCTTACTAAAATATCATTTTCATAAATTAAGGAAATACTGGCACCATCAAATTTTGGCTCGGCACTGTATTCTATATTATCGGCATTGATCAATTTTTTTGCTCTCTTATCCCATTCTATAAGATCATCTGCATTGTAACTATTATCCAAACTCAGCATTGGCACTAAGTGTGGCACTGTAACAAATTCTTTGTTCAAACTATTACCAACTCTTTGTGTGGGAGAATCAGGAGTTCTCAATTCAGGCGTTTCAGCTTCTATTTTTTCCAGGTTCTTGTACAACTGGTCATATTCAAAATCACTAATGAGTGGCTCATCCAAAACATAATATCTATGTTCATGAAAGCGCAACACATCTCTAAGATCATTTATACTTCCGGGTTCTTTAAGAAGCTTTTTGGTAACAGACTGTAATTTTTGAGTTTGCTCTTTTGTGTACATGAAAGAAAGTTCTGAGGAAATAAAATTACAATATCACGCAAAGGCGCCAAGAAAAAATTTAGACGCAAAGAAAGTAAAGAAAAGTTAGTGCCTTTATAACTTTTGCGGTTTTGCGTGAAAATAAAGTGAGATAAAAATTACATAATCCTCATTGCCTTGGCAAACGTAGTAACCACAAAAGGAAGTGAAAGCCAAAACCATGGTCTTAGATCAGGCATCACCAGCATGATAATAATTACAATCGCAGAGATAAAAAAATATAACCACCATTTTCCTGATCCTTCTGTAGTATTCATATGATTAATTTGGCGCAAATATAAATGCAATACACTTCTTTCTCATAATTAAACCTTAATTATTTGTATGATTAAATTTTAGTGTCAAAATTATTATTGAAAATCAGCAGGTTGCAGACACCCCTCCAAAATTAGTTCCTTAATTCCTTGGTAGATTAATTACATTATCTCACCTTTGCCCTCCATTAAAAAATCCGTTGGGATAGCGACGGTATCACTTAAAAAAATAAAATGAGCAAATTACATTTCACCACTAAACATGCGAACGAGGCTACCGTGCAACGTGACTGGTACGTTGTTGACGGCACTAATCAAACCGTTGGTCGTATGTGCGCTAAAATAGCGTCCGTTCTTCGTGGTAAGAACAAGCCTTATTACACGCCTCACGTTGATTGCGGCGATTTTGTTATCGTAACAAATTGCGATAAAATCAAATTCACCGGTAACAAGCTGGATGATAAACTTTACATTAATTACAGCGGGTACCCCGGGGGTAAAAAAGAAGAGACCGCAAGAGAACTTCTGCGCCGCCGTCCTGATGCGATAATTGAAAGAGCCGTAAAAGGCATGCTTCCAAAAAATCGTTTGGGTCGTAAGATGTATAAAAAATTATTTGTGTATGCAGGCGATACTCATCCGCACACTGCACAGGCACCTAAAACTTTAACTTTCTAATTCAACATAATGGAAAAACAAAAAAACGCAGTTGGTCGCCGTAAAGAGGCAGTAACACGGGTTTTCCTCACTAAGGGTGACGGAA
>JAQBNL010000060.1 GCA_028288585.1 Chitinophagaceae bacterium
AACCATCCATTGAACTAAAACAAACAATAAGTAAATCTGTGGCGGGTTTAATAACTCTTAAAGAGTATAAAAGTTATTTTCTTGAAGCAAGGTATATAGCAACAGATATAATTCCAAAATATAAAATTGATATTGTTACACTTGATGGATATTATTTTAATACTGCTTACCAAAAAGTGATCAAAAAAAATGCTAATTCAATTTTAATAAGTGTTGATGATTACCAACCTTTTCATTACGTTTCAGATGTTGTAATTAACCATGCTATTGGACTAAATGCTAACCAGATTTCCAGAGAACCTTATACTAAACTATTTCTTGGGCAAAAGTATTTTTTAGTACGTAAGCAGCTTATTCAATTACTCAAAGAAAAAAAAACAATTTCAGGTATTCATTCAATCTTGATATGTTTTGGGGGGGCCGATTTAAATAAAAACACTCTAAAAGCTTTAAGAGCTGCACTAAATGCTTATGATTTTAAAATGATTAATCTTATTATAGGTAGTGCTTTTGAGCATGTATCTGAATTAGAACAAATTACTTCACAGTATTCTAACATAAAAGTGTATAATAATGTTGATACAAAAGCAATAGTAAACCTTATGAGAAGCTGTGAATTGGCCATAGTGCCCGCCAGCACAATTGCGCTGGAAAGTATAACTGCAAAACTAATAATACTTACAGGCACAACAGCTTCTAATCAAAAATGTATACATAACGGTATTAAAACTCTAAAAAATGTGATTAGCATTGGAAGTTTTAATAGAATAACAGAAAATTTACTAAAAGTTCAAATTAAAAAAATAGTCAACCAATTTAATAAAGTAGTAAATTTTACTGCTCCAATAATATATGGAGACCCAGTTGTAGATATATACCTATCCTGCTATGATAAAAATTCAAAATAAAGAAATTTCAAAACAAAGCACTCCTTTTATAATTGCCGAAGTTGGCATTAACCATAATGGCGATATTAACAATGCTTTTGAGATGATAAAGGTTGCCAAAAAATCAGGCGTTGATGCAGTAAAGTTTCAAACATTTAAAGCAGCAGAATTTGTTGCTGATCCTACGCAAGATTTTACATATACATCACAAGGAGAAACTGTAACAGAATCGATGTTAGATATGTTTAAAAGATACGAGTTTACCGAAGAGCAGTGGGTTAAAATAAAACAAAAATGTGATGAAGAGAAAATAATGTTTTTATCAACGCCACAAAATAAATCCGACCTTGATCTACTTCTTAAAATAGGGGTATCAGCGGTAAAAGTTGGGTCAGATGATTTTACTAATATTCCTTTACTTCAGGAATATTCAAAAAGTAAATTGCCGATAATCCTTTCATGTGGTATGGCAAACATGGCCGAAGTTTACCAGGCACTGGAATCAGTTGGCTTTTTTCAAGGTTATCCTGTAGCGTTACTATTATGTACTTCAGAATACCCAACGCCACCTAGTCATGTTAATTTATTAAAATTAAGAACCTTGAGAGGGGCCTTTGAAAATTTAGTTCTCGGCTTTTCAGATCATACTCAGGGAACACTAGCATCTTCATTAGCTGTTGCAATGGGGGGTGTAATTTTTGAAAAACATTTTACATTAGATAATAATCTACCAGGTCCGGACCATTGGTTTTCAGAAAATCCTGCAGGATTAAATGATTGGGTAAAAAGTATTAGAACATCATATTTAATGCTAGGGTCTAACGTTGTTAGTCCTACTGAGAAAGAATTGGAAAACAAGAAAGAATTTCAACGTGTAATAGTTGCACTTACAGATATTAAAAAGGGTGAAACATTTACATTTGAAAACACTGGTATGAAACGTATTAAAGGCGGTAATGGTTTGCCAGGCATTTATTATAAATATATTATAAATAAAAAAGCTTTAAAGGATTATTTTGTAGGAGAATCTGTATTTTCTTAATAATGAAAAAAATATTTTTTTTACTTAATAATTTTAATGAATTCACTTTTAGTGAATATTTAAATAAATATTTACGAAATTTATGTAGTATATCTTTTGGAGATATTTTACCAGAAAATACTAACGAATATGATTTAATTATTTTATGGAACTATAGAAAAATATTAAAGAATATTGGAGAGAAAAAAAATATTGTAGTATTCCATAGTACAAATCTTCCTGAAGGCAGGGGATGGGCGCCCATATTTTATACTGTATTTAATAAGAATAAATATTTTCACATTACAGGAATACTTGCTGATAATGAAGTGGATTCAGGTGATATTATTATTCAGGCAAAATTTGAAATTAAGCCTGAGTATACAGCAAAATACCTTCGCATTTGGGATGAAGAAATATGTATCATATTAATTAAAAGGATACTTGAACATTTTCAATCAAATAAGTTAACAGGAAAGCAACAGACTGGTATATCCTCTTATCATCCTAAAAGAATAGTACAGGACAACGAAATTAATGTTGATTGTATTTTTAAAGATCAAATCCCATTGCTTAGGGCTTGTGAAAATAAATTTCCTGCTTTTTTTATTTTTGATAAAGTTAAATACATAATTAATATTGAGCCCGAGGTTAAACCTGCATTTCCTGAAGATTTAGAGATTACTTTTTATAATTAATGGAAATAAACAGTATAGTTCATAACAGGCCAACCCTAGGAAAGGAAGAAGAATTAGCTGCACAGCGGGTTATTCGTTCAGGATGGCTGGCACAAGGTGTTGAAGTAGAAAATTTTGAAAATGAATTTTGCAATTTTATTAAAATTCCTCACGGTCACGCAGTAGCTGTAAGTAGTGGAACTGCTGCATTATATCTTGCGTTATGGGCACTAAAAGCTAAAAATAAAAAGGTAGCATTCCCATCTTATGTATGTGCTGCCATTCGCTATGCGGTAAATATGGCACAGGCAGATGAAGTGGTATTAGACACCGAGGTTAATTCTCCCAATATTTCCATTGATGCCCTAAACCATTCAAAAGGTTCTATTGCGATTGTCCCTCATATGTATGGTATCCCTGTAAATGTTGACAATATAACAACTAAGATCATTATTGAAGATTGTTGCCAGGCAATTGGGTCATCGATAAATAAAAAATCAATTGGCCTTCATGGAGAAATTGGTATATTTTCATTTTATGCAACCAAATTATTAACAACTGCAGGGCAAGGCGGCATGGTAGTTTCCAAAAAAAAATATTTGATTGATGAAATAAAGGATTATCTAAAATTTGATATGCGCTCTGATAAAAAAATGCGATTCAATTTTCAGATGACAGATTTGCAAGCTGCAGTTGGAACAGAGCAATTAAAAAAGCTGCCAAAATTCTTACATCGCAGAGAAATTATTTTTAATAAATATTTGCAGGCAGGCTTACCACTTTTGGTTAATGAAAGCCAAAATTTTAATTCTATTCCTATACGTTATCGGGCAATATTAAAATCAGAAGATCCAGCTAAGCTTATAAAAAAGTTATCGAAAAATAAAATTAAAGCAATAGTACCATTAGAAGATTGGGAATTACTATTGCCAACGAAAAATGCTTTAAATTATACAAGAGAAACACTTTCTATTCCACTATATCCCAGCTTAACAAATAAAGAAGTTCAGCGGATTATAAATGTTCTACAATGATTCTTACTGCTCATCAGCCTGTTTATATACCTTGGTTGGGGTTATTTCATAAAATATTTTTGGCTGAACAATTTTGTATTTTTGATATAGTTCAATATCAAACAAAAGATTACAATAACAGAAATCTGATAAAAACGCATCAAGGTCCCATATGGTTAACCGTACCTGTAGAATCCAAGAATCATTTTCAAAAAAAAATATGTGATATAAAAATTATTGATGACGGGTGGAATAAAAAGCATTTTAAATCAATACAGTTTTCCTACAAAAATGCACCATATTATAAAAGCTATATAGATGAGATAGAACAAATATTATTGCAAAAAACCTATAGTTTTCTTACTGATTTAAATACTGAGATGCTAAAATTAATGTTGAAGGCATTTGATATTCAGATTCCTATCGTAAAAGCAAGCGATTATGATTTTACTGGATATAAATCTGATCTGGTTTTAGATATGTGTATTAAGTTAAACGCTACCAAATATATATTTGGTAGCCAGGGAAAGGATTATGCAGATGAAGCATCTTTTAATAATAATAATATTAATATTTACTTTCAGAACTATCAACACCCCCAATACGCACAACTTCATGGAGATTTTATGCCCAATATCTCCGCCTTAGATTTACTATTTAATGAAGGTCCAAAAAGCAAAGAAATTCTTATTTCAGGTAATATAACCAAAATTTAATTTTATAAATAAAAAAACAAAGTATGGTATTTGATAACTCAAAATGTTCAGTTGATAAAAAGTTACATAACTTTTCAAAATATGTGAGAAGACAATCGATAGCCAGGTTCCTGGTTCAATATGAATTATTTAAAAAGCAATTAACTGTAAAAGGCAGCATTATAGAATGTGGTGTACATAACGGAGGTGGCCTAATGTCCTGGGCAAAAATATCCAGTACTTTAGAGCCATATAATTACCATCGTATGATATATGGCTTTGACACTTTTGAAGGATTTCCCGGAATTAATGATATTGATAAGACAGAAAATAATCCCACTGTACAAAAGGGAATGTTTGCTGAAAACGATTATAATATTTACGAGGAACTGTTAGAAGTTGTTAAAGAATATGATGATAACAGATTCTTAAATCATAAAAGAAAGATTGAATTGGTAAAAGGGGATGCAAATGTAACAATACCTGAATTTCTTAATAAAAATAAACATGTATTAATATCATTGTTATACCTTGATTTTGATATTTTTGAACCAACCGTTACAGCATTAAAGTATTTTTTGCCGCTAATGCCTAAAGGAGCTATTCTCGCTTTTGATGAACTAAATAATTCTGAATGGCCCGGAGAAACACAAGCTTTGTTAGAACATTTGAATTTAAATAATTACCGATTGGAATGTTTTGATTTTGAACCGAATATTTCATTCATTCAATTATAAATAAAATGAATTATTCTTCTGAGTGGGAAAATATTTATCAGCGAAATGAACAATTAAGTATTTGGCCCTGGTCAGATCTTGTTTCTTATGTTATGCGTTACTCAAAACCGGTTGCTGAAAAGTTTAAAGTATTAGAATTAGGTTGTGGAGCCGGAGCAAATATCCCTTTTTTTCAACATTTAAAAGTTGATTATTATGCCATAGAAGGAAGCACATCTATTGTAAACCATTTGCATAATAAATACCCTTCATTATCAACAAAGATTAAAACTGGTGATTTTACACAAGAATTTCCTTTTGATGTAAGCTTCGACCTTATTTTTGATCGGGCATCCATTACACATAATAATACAGATACAATAAGAAATTGTATCTCGCTCATTTATAGCCATTTAAAACAGGGTAATATTTTTATAGGGATTGATTGGTTTTCAACATCTCATTCGGAATTTAAAAATGGGATCATAACGGATGATGAGAATACAAAGTCTCATTTTATAAATGGACAATTTAATAATGTGGGACAGGTGCATTTCTCGGACAAATTACACCTGGTTAAGTTATTTGAGAAATTTGAATTTATAAAAATGGAGCATAAAATTGTTGCACAGGAATTTCCAAAAGCAGATTATAATTTTGCATCTTATAATTTTGCTGTTAAAAAAATATAATTGAGCACATATTTTACAAATAAAAAAATTATGATTGTAGTAGCTCATCCTGATGATGAGATATTGGGTTTGGGTGCTGCTATGCATAGCATAATTAGTAATTATCAGGTACAAACACATGTTGTAATATTAGGAGAAGGAATTACCTCCCGATCAGATTCAAGAGATGTAGCAAAATGGAATAAAGAATTAGCCATTCATAAAGGGAATATTAAAGCTGCTCAAACCGCCATTGGATATCACTCTGTAAATACGTATGATTTTCCGGATAATCGTTTTGATTCTATAGCATTATTGGATATCATCAAGGTTATTGAAAGAGAAAAAGAGCAATTTCGGCCAGAAATTATATTTACACATCATGGGGGTGATTTAAACGTTGATCATCAAAAAACATTTGAAGCTGTTATCACTTCCTGCAGGCCTGTGTCTTCAGAAAGTGTAAATATGATTATTACATTTGAAACACCTTCGGGAACAGAATGGAGAGCATCATCCGATCCTAAACATTTTGTGCCAAATTTATTTATAAGGGTTACTGCCGAAGATATTAATGCAAAAATATTGGCAATGGAAGCCTACCAGTTTGAAAAAAGGATATATCCACATCCACGTTCACCTGAAGCATTACGAATTCTTGCACAACGTTGGGGAATTGCAGTAGGTGCTGAATATTCGGAGGCCTTTTGTTTAATAAGAGGAATTATTAATAAATGAGTTGCATTGTAATTGCAAAAATCTACTTTCTTTTTGATGGATTTTATACAGAGACTAGGATTACTATATAAATTGTTTGAGGATGAACCAAACATCGTTACTACTGCTAAGCTTCCTGGTACTGGCTGGCTTCTTTATCCATTCATAAGAACATATCTTTTTGAACTTACTCATAAGAGTGATAATGATCATTCTTTGAAATCGCTAAATTATGGAAGAATTTATAAGGTTAAAAAAATTAAAAATTTTCTTATAGGATTAATAAGGTTGTTTAAGTTTATCTTTTATTGTATTAGGCTAAAAAAATCAGTTATAATTTTAACATCAACTTTTCATGATATTATTTTAGAGGGTGATAGAAAAATAAATAAATATGGATACGCATTTGAAAAAGTAGTTCCTGCGGAAACAATAACCTTTACTGATAATTCCAATTTTAATTTCCTGACAAGAATTTTTAAATCCTTTATATACAAAAAGCCCGATTTCTCTTTAATAAATGAATTTATAAATTATAACCTTTTTAAGTTTAAATTAAGACCTCAGAATAGTTCAAAAATAAATATAGATCAATGGATTGATGTTAAATCAATAATTGCTGAGATTTGGGTATATAAGTTTTTCTTCTTTTTGCTAAAGCCAAAATTGATTATTATTGAGGATGCTCATTATAGTTACAGAACCCCGGCTATAATTGCGGCTAAAAGTCTTAATATTAAAACTGCCGAATTTCAACACGGCATAATTAATCAAAATCACTATTCATATATTTTGGGGGAGGAATTATTAAGGAATGCTAATTATAAAGGGTATTATCCTGATTTTCTTTTTTTTTGGGGAAGTTACTGGGCTTCATTTGCAGTTACGGTAAGTAATAAAATATCTTTGGGCAATATGTGGTATAATTATTCTAAAAATGAAAGATACACTGCAAGAATAAAATTGTCATCCAGCCTGTTAATATTATGTTCCGTGCCTGATGACAAGTTTTATTTAATGGCATTGAGAAATTTATTGAAAACCTCATCCTTAAAAATATTTGTTCGATTTCATCCACTTTTCGTTAATGAAGAGCTTATTAATACTGTAAAAAATTTGAGCTCACAAATTGAAATCGATGAATCAAATGATATATACGAGGCATTCTGGAAATATGAATATGTTATAAGCGAATTTTCTACTACAATGTTTGAAGGGATATTTTTGAATAATAATATGTATGTGTTGAAAGAATCATATCAGAAATATTATGGTAATATTGATAGTGGCTTATTTAATTTTATTTCTATAGAACAGCTGATAGATTTTGAAAGTCATTCAAAAAACTATTCAAAAAAAAATCCATCGTTAGAAGATATATGGGGAACCCATTTTGAACAAAATTATAAAAGTTTCCTTGGCACAATTGGATTACCCTTGCATCATAATACTATAGCATGAAATACCAGATTTGTAGCAGATGTTTAATGGATAATATCGCCTTAAAAGCTTTTGAACTTGGTAAAGATGGGTATTGTAATTATTGTAATAACTTTTTTTTAGAGGAAAAGAGGTTAAATATTAACAATGAGAATTTGAACAATGAAAAATTATCCCAACTTATTGCTCTTGTAAAAACATCTGGTGCAAAAAAAAGGTATGACTGCATTATCGGGCTTAGTGGAGGAGTAGATAGCGCTTATCTTGCATACTGGGCGTGGAAAAATGGGTTAAGACCTTTGGCAGTACATTTTGATAATGGATGGAATTCAGAGCTTGCTGTACATAACATTGAAAATATTATAAGAATAACAGGATTTGATTTGTATACTTATGTAATTAATTGGGATGAGTTCAGAGATTTACAAAGAGCATATTTTAAGGCAGGTGTTATAGATATAGAAGTTCCAACTGATCACATGATATTCGCTACCCTGTTTAAAGTGGCTGCAAAAAATAAGATTAAATATTTACTCTCCGGAACTAATCATCAAACCGAAGGTATAATGCCTAAAGAATGGGTATTTGATAAAACTGATCTTATAAATTTAAAAGATATTCATAAAAAATTTGGAGAGTTAAAACTAAAAACTTACCCTAAGCTTGGATATTTACACCGATTTTACTTTCAAAAAATAAAAGGTATTCAATTTCTTGAGCCATTACAACTTCAGAGGTATAATAAAAGTCTTGCTAAGTCAACTATAGTAAGAGAATTTGGATGGAGAGATTATGGAAGTAAACACTACGAATCTACATTTACCAAATTTTATCAGGGACATGTATTGCCTTTAAAGTTTAAAGTAGATAAAAGGAAAGCTCATCTTTCAACATTAATTTGTAACGGCGAAGTTGAAAGGCAAATAGCCCGGGAAGATCTAAATGTTCCTCCTATAGCAGCTTCTGAATTAAGGGAATTGTATAATTATTCAATTAAAAAGCTTGGATTTACTGATGAAGAATTTCAACTAATGATGAAAGAAGAGCCCGTACCTCATAGAGTTTATAAAACTGAAGGCAATCCAGGGTTTGCAGATAAAATATTTCTTGCAATAATATGGCGGATAAATAAATACTTGTTTTAAAATTATGGTTACAATAGTAGATTACGGTGTTGGCAATCTTGCTTCTATTCAAAACATGTTAAAAAAAATCGGTGTTAGTTCATCTATTACATCAAATGAAAATGAAATCGGGGTTGCTGAAAAACTTATTCTTCCAGGGGTGGGGGCTTTTGATACATGCGCAACAAAATTAGAGGCATCAGGCTTAAAAAATATTCTTCAGCAAAAAGTGATACAGGAAAAAATTCCTGTTTTGGGAATATGTGTAGGGATGCAGCTGCTTACAGAAAAAAGCGAAGAAGGGAGTTTGCCGGGCCTGGGATGGATAAGAGGCAAAATTGTTCGCATAAATAAAGATAAGATTCCGGATAATTATAAAATTCCACATATGGGTTGGTCAGAAGTAAATTTTGTTAAGGAGTCAAAGCTTTTAATGAACCTGCCCGACGAACCTAGATTTTATTTTGTTCATTCTTATTATGCAGAATTATTTGATAATAATGACCAGTTACTAAATATTGATTATGGGTATACATTCACGGTTGCTATCGAACATGATAATATACTGGGCGTGCAATTCCACCCCGAAAAAAGCCACAAATTTGGAATGAGAATATTTGAAAATTTTGTGAACAATTATTAATGGTAAGACGTATTAGAGTAATACCTGTTTTATTAATTCAAAAAGGAGGTCTTGTAAAATCTATTAGGTTTAAAAATTATAAATATGTTGGGGATCCAATAAATGCAGTTAGAATTTTTAATGATAAAGAAGTTGATGAGCTGGTTATTTTAGATATTTCTGCAACTGTGGAAAAAAGGCCGCCGGACCTGGAAAAAATAAAAATTATTTCAGGCGAAGCATTTATGCCTTTAGCATATGGTGGCGGCATTACTACTTTGGAGCAGATAAAAAGACTTATCTCCTTTGGTGTTGAAAAGGTTGTATTAAATAGCAGCGCTATTATACACCCTGAATTAATAAAAAAAGGTGCAGACTGGGTGGGAAGCCAGAGTATGGTAATATCCATAGATGTAAAAAAGAATATTTGGGGCAAGTATAAGGTGCATACTCATAATGGTAATAAAAATACCGGATTAGATCCTGTTGAGTTCGCAAAACGTGTTGAAAAGTTTGGAGCCGGTGAAATTTTTTTAAATTCCATAGATAATGATGGAACATTTAAAGGGTTCGATCTTCATCTTATTAAAGCAGTCAGCAGTTCAGTAAGTGTACCAGTTGTAAGTTTGGGAGGGGCAGCAGATATTAATGACTTTTATAAAGCCATTCAAAATGGGGCATCCGCGGTTGCTGCCGGAAGTATGTTTGTTTTTCAGGGTCCGCATAAAGCAGTTCTTATTAATTATCCAACGCCCAAAAATTTAAAAGAGAATTTATTTAATAAGCTATCATAAAGCCAGTAGAAGAATTTAATTATCCAGTAGAAGAAATTTAATTATAATGAAATACATTAAATCATTAGATGGTCTTAGAACGATTGCAGTGACTTTAGTAATTATCTCTCATTGGTTTTCGGCCAATAAATTTATTTTTAGTTTAAGGTTGGGTGAAATTGGGGTTGATATTTTTTTTGTAATAAGTGGGTTTTTAATAACCTCTATACTCTTAAAAAACAGACTAGCTTATTATGAAAAAAAGGAAGTATCAAGACTTAAGTTAATCAGGCAATTTATAGTTAGAAGAACTTTAAGAATATTTCCAATTTATTATCTAACTATAATATTTTTATTTTTTGTAGCGAGTAAAACGGCTACCCATATTAAAGAAGATTTTATTTATTATTTGACTTATACTTCTAACATTAATTTTTATTTGAAAAATAGTTGGGATGGTATAATTTCTCCCTTATGGTCTCTAGCAGTTGAAGAACAGTTTTATTTAATTTGGCCATGGATAATATTATTTTGCGGGCAAAAGTATTTATTGCCAATAATTGTCACTACAATTTTTGTTGGATATATATCTAATTATTTCTTCAGCGATTTTGGGTATGTGCTTACGCCAACCTGCTTTGATGCATTTGGAATAGGCGGCTTTATAGCTTATGATAGAGTTTATAAAAGAAACATCCTAAAGAAGAATTTTTTAGGATTACTTCTAATTTCTTTAATCTTAATTATCATTTATTATTTTACCCGTAAGAGTCTGTTAATACCTTTGCGAACTGTGGTCGCATTTAGTACAGCATCTTTAATAGTGTATTTACTGCAGGTAAAAAATACAATTAATATAATTTTATCAACTTCTATATTGGTTTTTATTGGTAAAATAAGTTATGGTATTTATCTCTATCATAATATTGTAGCCTGGCTTTGGGAAAATACTACCCGTAAATTAAATTTGCATTATAACCATATTGTAATGGCAATTCAGGAGTTTGCCCTTTTAATATTACTTGCATGGTTGTCTTGGAGCTTAATTGAAAAAAGAATAAATAATCTAAAAAAACGATTTGCTTATATTTCTCCTGATAATCATGTACACGTGCAATCGAATCTTCCTATAAGTAAAAAGAATATTTCAGCAACTTGAGTTTAAAAGTATTATATGTAGATGCAGTTTATCCTCCTGAATGGTTACAGCAAAAGCAAAAAGAATCCAACTTAGACCAACTTTCATTACATGATTACCGGAATTGGATTATGAATCAGCGGGTATATCTTTCGGATTATATTAGTAGTAATTTACGTAATAGTGGAATTGATTGTGAAGAAATTATTGTAAATGATAAATTATTTATTAAAAAGCTTTCATTGTATGTAAAACATAAACCCGTAAATAGCTTTGAAAAAAGTAAAACTTTTAAAAATAAGCTTAGGTCAATATTAGACATTTCGTTATTAGATTTATATTATTATATCAAAGGAAGTTTTCAGCAAAAAAGGGATAATGCAATCCGAAAATTCTGTAATTATTTTCAACCGGATATTATTTTTGTTAGGGAACCAACAGGTGTAAATACTTCATTTTGGAATCTCTATAGGCATCGTTCGCTTATTGTAGCATTGATAGGTTCCAATACATCACATCCGCAAAGCTGGCTCTCACATAATTTTGACGTTATTTTTAGTCTTACCAAAGAGTATAATGATTTTTTTAAAGTGCAGGGTATTCCATCTTTTATATTTTCATTTGGGGTAGATGAGAGGGTTTATAGAGAGCTTTCCAATGTTTCAGAAAAAAAATATGATGTTACATTTGTGGGATTATTAGGCAGTGGCGTTCAATCAGAAAAGTCGAGATTAATGGAAGAACTGGCAAAAAATTTTAATTTCCGATGGTGGGGACCAACAAATGTGGAGGCCCTGGTTTTTCCTGAATTATTTAAATGCTATCATGGAGTAACATCTGGAATTGAAATGTTACAAATTTACAGGCAATCTAAAATTGTTGTGAATGATTATGTCAATACTTCTAATGGTGTAGCTGTAAACCTCAGGCTTTACGAGGTGATAAATACAGGTTCGTTTTTATTAACACGATATGCTGAAAATCTTTCTGATATTTTTCCTGCCGGAATGTTGCATACATATAAGGATGCGGAAGAGTGTAAAACTTCCATACGTTATTTTTTGGCTAACGAAAAAGATAGAGAAACAGCTGCTAAAAATGTAACAGACTGGGCTTTGGAAAATTTAGCATATAAAAATAAGGTATTGCATATTTCAGAAATATTAAAGCAACAATATTATTATAGGTTTAATAAAAAAATTACTAATAAATATATTTAATGCAATCAAAAATTAAATTCGGTATTATAGGATGTGGCCGTATTGCACAGCGGCATATTGAACACATTATCAATAAAGCAGAATTAGTAGCAGTATGTGACATAGTTGAAGAAAAGGCAAATGATTATGCTGCAAAAAACAATGTAAGGGCATATTACCATATTGATCACTTGTTGGCTAATGAAAGATCAATTGATGTAATTGCAATTTGTTCACCTAACGGATTACATGCCGAGCATACTATTAAATCTCTCAAGGCAGGCTATCATGTATTATGTGAAAAGCCACTTGCTATTAGTGTTTCCGATTGCGGCAAAATGATTGAAGCAGCTGAAAAAGCTAATAAAAGATTATTTGCTATAAAGCAAAATCGATATAATCCACCTGTAATGGCTGTAAAGAATGCTATTGATCAGGGGTACCTAGGCAAAATATTAAGCGTTCAGTTAAATTGTTTCTGGAATCGAAATGCAGACTATTATCAAAATTCATGGAAGGGCACAATGAAGCTTGATGGTGGAACATTATACACACAGTTTAGTCATTTTATTGATCTTTTATATTGGATGTTAGGAGATGTAAAAGACATTTACGCTTTTATGGCGAATTTCATTCATAAGGATATGATAGAGTTTGAAGATACAGGTGTAGTTATACTTAAATTTTATAGCGGAACCTTAGGTACGGTGAATTACACTGTTAATTCTTTCGGAAAAAATATGGAAGGTTCGTTAACCTTATTTGGTGAAAAAGGAACCGTAAAAATCGGCGGCCAATATTTAAATGAATTGGAATATCAGAATATCGAAGGGTACAAGATTGAAAATCTTCCAGAAGGCAATCATGCCAATAATTATGGTACGTATGTAGGTTCTATGAGTAATCATGATAAAGTATACGATAATCTCATTGAAGTTCTTCAAAAAAATGCTGCAATTACTACCAGCGGATATGAAGGCTTGAAGACAGTTGAAATTATTGAAAAAATATACCGGGCTGCAGGGAAATAATAGTTTAAACTATGACAATTAATAGTGTTAATGAGGAATCTTCAATGGTGAGCGTTTTGATGACATCTTATAACAGAGCTAATTATATTTCACAAGCAATTGAAAGTGTTATAAACTCCACGTATAAAAATTGGGAATTAATAATAGTAGATGATTGTTCTTCTGATAATACATTAACTATTGCAAAAGAATATGAAGCTATCGATAACCGTATAAAAGTATATCAAAACAAAATTAATTTAGGCGATTATCCAAATAGAAATAAAGCTGCTTCATACGCTAATGGAAAGTATTTAAAATATGTTGATTCTGATGATTATATATATCCTGATACATTATTAATAATGGTTTCTGTAATGGAGAACTATCCTGAAGTAGCTATTGCAGTTTCATCACGCTACGAAGAAGTAAAAAAAAATACTGTAAATATATTAAAGCCCAAGGATTCTTACCTGCAGCATTTTTTTAAAAGAAAGATATTAGATCATGGGCCGTCAGGCGTAATAATCAAAGCTGAAATATTTAAAAAGGCTGATGGGTTTATTAAATTAAGAAATATAAGCGATATTGATTTATGGTTAAGAATAGCCGCACAAAATACAATTGCAGAAATTGAAAGCGGCCTTGTATATTGGCGTGAGCATCCGGGACAGGAAATAAACATAGCCAATGATGTTTATTTAAAATATACTTTCCCCATTCTTAAAAAAAATCTTGAATCTAAAAATTGTCCGATTAATATAAAGCTTGTACGGTATATTCTTCTCCGGGAAAAAAAAATGCTTTTACTGAACCTTTTAAAATATTTTAAGAGAACTAGTGATAAGGCTGTTTTTAAACAACTTTTAAAAGAAAATGGATTAACCTGGTGGGATTATTTGATCTTACCTTTTCTCAAGATTTATACAAGTCCTAAAATTTATATTCCTAAATTAGCCTGATAAGGTATGAGTAAATTAGTTTCTATAATAATCCCTGCCTATAATGCTGAAAAATACATTAAGGATTCAGTAAAAAGTGTATTAAATCAATCTTGGAAAAATATTGAGGTAATAATCGTAGATGATGGCTCCACTGATAATACCGCCCAGGTTGTTAAAAATTTTACTCATGATTCCAGGATAAAATACACAAAACAGGAAAATAAGGGCTGTTCTGCCGCAAAAAATACAGGTTTAAATTCTGCCAAAGGTGATTTTATTCAATACTTAGATGCTGATGATATATTAACAGCAGATAAAATTGAAGAACAGGTTAATGCAATAAAAGATGATGATTTTTCAATAGCTGTTTGCAGAACTGTAACGTTTTCAACAAATCCTGTATATAAAAAAAGTAATGAGATTGATACAGAATATATTCAATTTCAGGGAACACCAATAAACTTCCTATTAAACTTATATGGAATAAAAGAAAAAGATGGAATGATACAACCGAACGCATTTTTAATTTCCAGACAATTAGCAGATAAAATTGGCCCATGGGATGTTTCATTAAGCCCTTCTACTGATGAAGACAGTGAATATTACTGCAGAGCAATTCTTGCTTCTTCTAAAGTAATATATACTCCAAACTCAATAAATTTTTATAGAAGCAATCCCAATATAATTTCGCTTTCCAGGAGAAAAAATATTAATCATGTTATTGGGGCATTCAAAACCCTTGATAAAAAAGCCGAGCATCTTATTAGTTTCGAAAATTCTAAAAGAGTTAAAAAAGTTATTGCATATACCTACTCTCTTTTTATTTATGTCTATTTTGAAGATTATCCTGATATGGCTAGAGAAGCGGAGGAAAGAATTTATAAATTGGGATTTAAAAAAATTCCGCCGGCAGGAGGATACAGATTTAAGCAACTTGCAAGAATAATTCAAATGAAAAATGCATTAAAGGCAAGAAGATTTATAAGGCAGAAATTACATAAGTAAGGCATTATGAAAAATCTAAAAGTAGGAATTATTGGTGCTGGTAAAATTGTTGAATCAAATCATTTACCTGCTTTGCTTAACATTCCTGGTATATCGGTAAGTTGGATATATGATAAAAACAATGAAAGGGCAAAACTGTTGTCAAACATGTATGCGGTAAATGCTATCCCTACATGGCAAGATAAATTAAACAATGTGGATATATGTCTTATCGCAACTCCTTATGGGGTAAGAGACCCATATATCAGAGCCTGTGCAGCATTAAGAAAATGTGTATATATAGAAAAGCCTTTTGCCACTACATTACACGAACACCACCAATATGCGGAGTTATTTGACCCACATCATATTGCAATAGGTTTTCAAAGAAGGTATTATCCTTTTATGACTGATATAAAATACATTATTAAAAATCAGTTATTCGGGAAACTAAAGACTATTAATATAAATCAAGGCTATTTTCAAATTAAAGGCGGTGCTGGTTTTATATCCGATGCAAAATTATCAGGAGGAGGATTAATAATTGAAAGTGCAATACATACCCTTGACCAGATTCTTGAATTTACTGATGCAGAAAGCATGGATGTAAAGGAGGTTTACAGCTTATCCAAAGAGGGAATAGATTATGATACCGTATTTACCACGAAAATAAATACGAGGGATAATTCTCTAAATGTGCAGGCTCATATTAGCTGCCTGCAAAATTTAGATAATGGTTTGCGGCTGGAATTTGAAAAAGCTATTATTCATTTTCAACCTTCTCCGGATTGTAATTTATTTGTAACCACACATGCTGATAATAAAATATTTCAATTTAAATCAGTTAGTAATTACTATGAGCAGGCAGGAAGTGTGAACGCATCATTCGTATTGTTTTGGCAGGATTTTATTTCTGCTATTAATTCTCATATGCCTAATCGTACAAACGCTTTTGCAAGTTTACTTATCACTGATTGGATTGAGCAGCTATATCATAAAATAAACAAGCCAGCAGCATGAGAATTGCAATTATCGGTGCAAGTAGCCAGGTAGGCTCTTCTTTAGCATTATATTTTAAACAGAATACTGATGTGGTGCCTGTATGTTTTATCCGCTCTACATATTCTGTCGTTTTTTTTGAAACATCTGAAATCGAATACCGGATTATTAATAGAGACGAATGGTTAAAAACAGATTTTGCAGATATTGATGCAGTTGTGGATTGTACATATCCATCAGGTCAATTATACGAAATTGAAAGATTGGTCAAAACACAATTACAATCTCTGTTTAAAATTCTCCCTCCGCAAATAATATTTATATATCTCAGTACAATTATGGCGTTTGGTATGCCTGACAAATTCAAGTATGTAAAGTATTTTTTTATACCACGCTCTACTTATGCATATTTAAAAAGAAGAGCTGAGGTAACTGTAAGACGATTATCCCAACAATATAAGATATCTGGATATAATTTTCGCCTCGGTCAGGTACACGGTTTTCTTCAATCTGTTAATGCTTCTTACCGCGAAAAATTTTCAATGAATAAAACTATTTTTATAGACGGTCATCCAACAGATTTGACAAACATCATTTTTATTAGCAATCTTGCACAGGCAATTATAGTTGCTGCAAAAAAAAATATTTCGCCTGGCACATATTCTCTTGTAAATAAACCGCAATGGACGTTATCGCAATTATATAAATATTACCAGGAATATTATTCTTTACAGAATGATATTCTTTTTACCAATTACGTTAAACGTTCATTAAAACAACGGTTATCAGGCTTAATAATAAGTAATTTAAAAAATTACCGTTCGTTGCTTGAGACATTTTTTCTTATTAGGAATGAAAAGTTATATGCAAAAATAAAAGGTAGATACCGTTTTCTGGAAGTAAAAAGATCTATAACAATGCAGAAAAGAAAAGTATATACAGACTTTCATATTCTTGGTAAAAATCCTGGAAAAATAATTGATGATTTGCAGTATAGTCCTAATGAAGTGTTTATTTCCGAGAAACTAATGGAAAAAAGATACAAAAGTAATTTAATTAAAAATGTAAAGGCTACTAATGGTAATGGAGCATAAAAAAGCAGGCGTTGTATTATTAATTTATTCCGATCCATTTCATTTTCCGCCAACTATTAATGCAGCAAATATTTTAGCCGAAAAAGGATTGGATGTCCATCTGATCGGATTCAAGAATATTGATGACTGGAGCCAAGAATTAAATAAAGAAATAAAATTAATTAATATAGGAGATTTTCAAACCGGCTTTAAATCTTTTGTAAAATATTTTAAAAGTATTTTTTTTCTTAGAAGATATATGAAAAAAAATAAGATCAGCTGGCTTATCGGTTATGATCCGAAGTCAGTATTGCCGGCTTTTATTGGAACCAGGTATAGAAAAACCAAATGGATATATCATCAACATGATTTTTGGCAAACACCTGTAGGAATTTGGGAAAATTTTTTATGGAATACCGAAAGAACACTTTCAAAATATGCTGATTATGTATCCTTTCCCCAAGTACACAGAGCTGAATATTTTAAAAAATTTGCAAGGCTAAAAGAATTCCCCTTAATTATTTTTAATGGTCCAAGAAAAAAATGGCTTGAATCTGCCATTGATGAAAATAGTTTAATCAGTGATTTTAGAAAAAAATTTACTTACATACTTATATACCAGGGTGGGTGGTCTAAGTATTTTGCCCTTGAAAGGCTTTTCGATGCATTAGCATTATGCAAATCTAATACGGCGTTAATTATGCTTGGAGAAGAGAGAGAAAAGGGCTTACGAAGCCATTATTTTAAATATATTGAGGACAAAGGCATAACTGAGAGGGTTTACCTCGCTAAGAAGTACATACCTTATGATGAACTGCCCGGTTTTACAAAATACTGTGATGCAGCTATTGGAAAACTAACAGGTGATCTGGATGCTGCGCCATTTAATGACCGTTATCTTATAGGGGCAGCTAATAAAATTACTGAATATGTAGCATGCGGATTGCCGGTAATTTTACAATATTCAAAGCCCAATAAAGAGTATCTAAAAAAATATCCAATCGGAATCTTGACAGATACAAAAGATAAAGAATCTTTTGCAAAAACTATTGATGAGTTACTTACTGATTCAGAAAACCTTAAGTTTATAAAAGAGAATAATAAAAAAATATTTGAGAATACATTAAATTTTGATTTTCAATTTCAAAAAATTGTAGATTTAATTATTCCATCGAAAAAAATCGCACTGCTGATTTACTCGGACCCTCTTCATTTCCCCCCAACTATTAATGCGGCCAATATATTATCTGAGAAAGGCTTCGATGTTCATCTTATAGGATTTGAAAATACTGATAATTGGCGACAACATTTAAATGAAAATATTAAGCTAATAAATATGGGTCGGCCTAAAACCGGTGTAAAGGCATTTGTTGCTTATTTTAAAAGTATTTTTTTTATTAGAAAATATCTTAAGAATAACAATATCGACTGTTTAATTAGTTATGATGCAAAATCGGTATTTCCATCATTTATTGGAACATTCAATAAAAATACCAAGTGGATTTACCACCAGCACGATTTTTGGCAAAAGCCTGCAGGAGTATGGGAAAAGTTTTTATGGCTTACCGAAAGAAGGCTTACCAAGCATGCAGATTATGTATCTTTCCCGCAGATAAAAAGAGCGGAATATTTTCAACAATTAGCCGGACTAAAAACATTTCCAATTATTGCTTTTAATGGTCCCAGATTGTCTTGGGTTCAAAATAGGAGTATAGATATTCATCCTGAAGTTGTAAGAATAAAGAATAAATACAAGCGGATATTGATTTATCAGGGAGGGTTATCAAAAAATTTTTATTTAGAAAACCTTATTTCCGCTGTTAATCTTTGCAAAAGTTCTTTTGCTATTATTTTATACGGAAACGAATTGGAAAAAGAATACAAGGTCAAGCTTATGGCACTTGTTCAAAACCAGAAAATAGATGATCGGGTCATCTTTTGGGAGGACTATCTCCAATATGATGATCTTCCGTCAATTACAATGCATTGCGATATTGGTATAGCAAAGCTAACACATGATGAAATGGATGCACCAATAAATGATAAATACTTAGCCGGAGCATCTAATAAGATTATGGAATATATGGCAGCCGGCCTACCAATAATTGCAGCAGATTCGAAAGATAACAGGTGGTTTTATATGAAAGACAATATCGGCGTCTTGTGTAATGTTAAAGATCCAATGGAGATAGCTAAGACTATTGATAGATTACTTCAAGATGATAAGCTCCGAACTTCTATGGGAGCAAATAATAAACATAATTTTCTTACCAAGTATAATTTTGATAATCAGTTTCAAAAAATACTGGATGTTATTAATTAGGTATCTCTAAAACAATTTTTTTGTCTAACCCTATGCAAACTGATATACTTTTAAATTCAAAGCAAGGTGGCATACAGATACCTGGAACAAACCATCTTTTAGGCAGAATAAAAGAACTGGATGGGCTTAGAGGAATTGCAATCTTATTAGTCGTTTCTTTTCACTATATAAATAATCAACTTGTTGATAATAATGATAAATTATCACAATTACTTGCAAAAATTACTTCTTATGGTTGGGTAGGAGTTGATCTCTTTTTGGTGTTATCAGGATTTTTAATTGGTAACATTTTAATTGCTAATAAAAACTCACCTAATTATTTTAAAACATTTTATTCCAGGCGTATTGTACGCATTATTCCAAACTATTTTTTATTGCTTATCATTTTTGCATGTATATGGAATATTCCAAATTTTAAAAATAATTATTTTTTAGGGGATAAAAGCAGCATACCATTATGGTCATATTTTTTAATGGTTCATAATTTTTTTATGGCCTATAACGATAACCTGGGCAACCGGGCATTATCTGTAACATGGTCTATAGGTATTGAAGAGCAGTTTTACCTTTTTTTTCCTTTTCTAGTTTACCACACAAATAAAAGGGGGCTTTTGTTTATCCTAATTAGTTTAGTTTTTACAGCAATTATAATAAGATCTTTATTCATTACATGGGTTCCTAAATATGTTCTGTTGCCTTCCCGCATGGATGGATTATCATTGGGATTTATTGTAGCATATGCTTATTCTGAAAATGTATTGTTTAAACATAAAGAAATTGTAGCCAGACTTGCCAGTGGGATATTGGCCATATTATTATTAGGTTGCGGATATTTTTATTGGAGATATAATGATCTTGGTTTAGTAAAACATACATTATTTGCCCTGATATTTTCAATGCTATTAATTTTTGCACTTATAAGTAATAACAGCCTTTATGGGAAATTGCTAAAAAGTAAGATTTTAATATGGATAGGTACTATCTCCTATTCTTTATATTTATTTCATTACGCCATATTAGGAATAGCATATCATATTTATGGCAAAACAGGTATTGGTATTCACTCGCAAAAAGATATTATTATTACTTTGTGCGCATTTATAGCAGCACTTGGTGTTAGCTGGCTTATTTACAGATTACTGGAACAACCTATGGTCAGAATTGGAAAAAGATGGAGATATTAAGTAATTCTTATAAACTGGGATTTGGCTGTGCATCTCTAACAAGTTTAAATAATCGTAAACTATCATTAAGTCTTTTGGAACATACATACAACGAAGGGATTACTCATTTTGACGTGGCAAGGCTTTATGGAATGGGAAATGCAGAGAACATTGTTGGAGAATTTTCAAAAGGTAAACGCGATAAAATTACTATTACAAGTAAATTTGGTTTAAACCCTCCCTCGCTGGCAGTAAATAATAGAAAGTTTACCAGGGTTATTAAAAATGTTTTAAAACAAATCCCCTCCATTCAAAAAAAGGTACAAAAAAAGCTATTCTCTAAAGTAACGGGAAACTTCTCAATAAAAAATGCAAATAACAGCCTTGAGAAAAGTCTAAAAGAATTAAATACGGATTATATTGATTATTATCTTCTTCATGAAGCTACTATGTCTGATGCAAATTCAGATGAGCTAATTAATTTTTTGGAAGATAAAAAAAAAGAGGGGAAGATTATAAAGTATGGTCTTGGTACAAATTATAAAAACATAGGTAACGATTGTAATTTATTTGATCGCCATTATGAGGTATTTCAATTTCAAAATAATGTATTTCATCCTAATTTATTAACCCTAAAAAACAAGGAGACAAAATTTATTATTACACACAGTGCGTTGGAAAAAATTGACATGATTGACCAGAATCTTAATAACGTTGATTATAATTTATTTAATAATGAAATAGATATTTCTAGCCATAATTACATTGCACCATTATTACTTTTTTATTCATGTAAAAACAATCCTGAGGGAATAACCTTATTCTCTTCTACAAAAAAAGAAAATATATCAAATAACCTGGCCCTGCTTAATAAAATAAATAAAAATCTTTCTTCTGAAAAAGTCAGAGATTTTTTTAAAACTCTGGCAATACAATGATTTTAGATTTATTAAGAGACGAGTTGCCTGAACATATGTCAGCAGATATTTGTATAGTAGGCAGTGGCGCCGCTGGAATGGCGGCGGCATTTGAGCTTACAAAGACCAAGTTAAAGGTTTTGATTCTTGAAAGCGGTGATATAAAATACAATGATGATACACAATCTCTTTATAATTCAGAAATTGTAGGTCATAGTTTTAATGGAGCACATGAGGGAAGATTTAGAACACTGGGAGGATCCACAACAAAGTGGGGTGGTCAAGCTTTACCTTTAACGGAATTTGATTTTATAAAACGTTCGTGGGTTTCATACAGCGGCTGGCCTATAAACTACACAGATATTATTCCATATTATAAAAAAGCAACAGATTACTTATTGGTTGATAATTATAATTTTACTGATGACCTGTTTGATAAACTTAAGATATCTCCGCCGGGTTTTGATAAATCTTTAATAAACTATCACTTATCAAAATGGAGCCCGGTTCCAAATCTTAGAAAAATTTATCTACCAATAATCAAAAAATCAAAGAATGTAACGTTAATTAAAAATGCAAATTTAATTAAGATAAATCTGGGTGAAAAATTAAACAATGTATCTGATTTTAAATTTGTAACTATTAATAAATGCAATAAACTTACTGTTACAGCCGCTAATTATATTTTGGCTACCGGCGGTATAGAAGTAGCAAGAATCCTTTTAAGCAATCAACATCAATTACGATGTGGTATAGGTAATGAAGAAGACCTTGTTGGGAGATTTTTACAGGATCACCCGGTAGCGCATATAGGCGTACTCAAAACTGAAAATCCCCGCCAAATTCAAAAACTTTTTAATGTCCATTTTTATAAGGGCAAAAAATATTCAGTTAGATTTAGTCTATCTTCCAGCGTTCAGCAATCTTTACAGCTTTTAAATGCTTCAGCAGCTATAAATTTTAATTTTAATAAAAATAGCGTATTTAATAACTTAAGTTATTTAAAAACTGCTATTAGAGATAAAGAAAAAAGGCGTTTATTAAGTTATAATATTATAGAGGTTATAAAAAAGAGTCCATCTCTTACTTTGCCAATATATTATTATCTATTTAAAAACAGGATAGTAAAACCGAATACCGATTTTAATATTTCGATAATGACAGAACAGGAGCCAGACCCTGAAAGCAGGATACAGTTGAGCACTCAGAAAGATAGTTTGGGAATACCAAAATCGAAAATAACATGGAAAGTAAATGCTTCGGTATGGAAAACGGTTAATGCATTTGCACATATTATTAAAGAGCAATTCCACATATCTGAACTTGGTAATGTTTTGATTTCTGAAAATATTAATTTGGACATTCCTCATTGGGAGGATTTCATTTCTGATCAGTATCACCATATAGGAACCACAAGAATGGATAACTCTAGTAAATATGGGGTAGTTGATAAGCACTGTCGTATACATAATATAAATAATCTCTATATAGCAAGTAGTTCAGTATTTCCTACCAGCGGTCATTCTAATCCAACTCTTACATTAATTGCTCTCACTTTTAGGATTATCGATAAAATCAATAATCCTTCAATTAACCTATAATTCTGGAAAAGATTTCGATTTTATATGTTTGTATGGAAGACAGGGCAACTGCAAAACAACGCTTAATGGCACTTTCCCGGTTACCCGTTGATCTTGATATTATCTATACCAATAAACTTGATGAAAAGATATCTATTGTTAGAAGAATTGGCAGGGCATTATTATTTCGAATGGGATATTTCCCAGAGCGGAATAATGAAAATGCACAACTAATTAAAAAACTTTCTGAAAAAAAATATAATATTTTATTTATTGAGAAGGGCTTATCAATAAGGCCCCGCAGCTTAATAAAAGCTAAACAACTTAATCCGCAAATGCAGATTATAAGTTACACTTTGGACGATGTTTTTAATAAAAACAACTCTTCAGTTTATTATTTAAAATCTATTCCCTTATATAATTTTCATTTTACTAATAAAAAATTTAATGTTGAGGAGTTAAAAAGCGCCGGTGGTAATAAAGTATATTATTTTCGAAACGCTTATTCAGAAGATGTACATCGTCCAGTAATTCCTTCACCGCAAGAACTGCTATTTTATGGAGCGGATGTATCTTTTATAGGAACTTATGAAGAAGAGCGAGCCAGCTTTATACGCTTTATTGCCCAGTGCGGTATAAAAGTTAAGATTTGGGGCTGGGTAAAAAGTGCTGCATCTACCAGCATGAAGCATACTAATATAACTGTAATAGATAAATATGTTTATGATGATGAGTACAGTAAAGTTGTCTGTAGCTCAAAAATTAATCTATGCTTTTTGCGGAAAGAGAATAGAGATACGGAAACTACGCGAAGTGTAGAAATACCGGCTTGTGGAGGTTTTATGTTAGCCGAAAAAACTGTAGAGCACCTAGAATTATTTGGTGAGAATAAGGAAGCAGCATTTTTTAGTACAAAAGAAGAGTTATTGGAAAAAATACAATACTATCTTAAAAATGAGTTACAAAGAAAAGACATAGCAGCTAATGGTTTGAGCAGATGCCTTAGAAGCAATTATAGTTACAGTAACCAATTAAAAAATATTCTTTTTATAATTACTAAAGATAATGCGTTTAGCGATAATTAGCAGTCATCCTGTGCAATATAATGCACCATTTTTCAAGGCATTAAATATGCACAGTAATTTAATAGTTAAAGTATTTTATACTTGGTCACAGGCTAGCAAAGAAGTTTATGACCCAGGCTTTAAACAATTGCGGTTATGGGATATCCCTTTGCTTGATGGGTATGAGTATGAATTTATAAAAAATATATCCTATGCTCCGGGTTCCCATCATTTTTTTGGAATAATAAATATTCACTTAATTAAAAAGATAAAAGCCTGGAACCCGGATTATATACTTGTATACGGATGGGCTTTTTTAAGCCATTTACTTGCAATTAAATATTTCTATAATAAAATACCAATATTATTCCGCGGTGATTCTACATTGCTTGATGAAACGAAAGGGATAAAAACAATATTAAGAAGGAAATTTTTGAAATGGGTATATAAATCTATTGATATAGCCTTATACGTTGGGAGCAATAATTATGATTATTATTTTAAACATAATGTTCCTGTAGAAAAGCTTAAATACCTTCCTCATGTTGTAGATAATAAAAGGTTTCAAAATCCAATAGCTAATCATAATCTACAACTGGAAAATTTAAAAATAAATACTTTAAAAAAAATAGTTTTTTTATTCGTTGGAAAATTTGAAAAAAAGAAGGATCCATTAATTATTATAGAGGCATTTATAAAACTTGGTAGAGATGATACTGCTCTTATTTTTATAGGTGATGGAGAATTATATTCTGAGTTACGGGAGCATTCAAAATCAATTGCTAATATTTATTTTTTACCATTTCAGAATCAATCTTTAATTGCAGGTGCATATAAATTGGGAGATGTATTAATTTTGCCTTCAAAATATAATGAAACCTGGGGACTAGTTGTAAATGAGGCTATGGCAAGTGGCTTAGCAATAATTACCAGCAATAAAGTTGGATGCGGAAATGATCTTGTTAAGGAGGATATAAATGGTTTTACTTTTTTATGTGGAGATGTAAACGGGCTTTCCTCAAAAATGAGATTATTATGCATGCATCAAGTTCTTAAAAAAATGAAAGAGAATTCATTAAAAATAATAGAAGCTTTTTCTATTACTAAAAATGCTACAGATTTGGAAATAATTTTAAATAAGTTTCATACTGCCTCTTAGTATAATGGATACAATTTATAAATACAGAAGTCAAACACTAAATATAAGTATTGCAAATGTTTTTTTTGTCGTAATGATTGCGCTTTGTATTTACCTCAAATATTATCATCCAATAGATGTTGCAGAGGGGTTACAAAATTGGTCTATAGCACATATTATTTTACATTCTATTCCCATATATATTTATATAAAGAAATTTGATAAGCAACAAACTAATTTCCCATTTATTGAAACCTTTGCAATATTTAATATTTTGCATTACGGACTACCAGCGTTCTTTATAAAGACTTTTGACTTTCAATTAGGTAATCTTGATTTAACTGCTCTGATTGTTACTTTTTATGCACATCTTATTTTTTATGCTTCTTATTATTTTTTTAGGCAAACCTGGAAGATAAGACCAATTGAATTTATACCCCCTAAAACCTCAGTTCTTCCCCTGAAAGCATATGCTTATGTAACTCTGATAATTTATATAATAAGTTATTTTTTTAGAGACTCATTTATATATCAAATTGGGTATGTTGGATTTTATATATTTGTTGGCTTTTTTATAAACTTTTGGAAAGATGGATATTTGAACAGATTTGAGAAAATTATTTTTGTTCCTATTATAATTCAGGATATTATTGTTAGAGCGGGATATGGGATCATTACACCTCTTGCTTTACTGCTGTTTTTTATCGCATTATGTATTGTAATATCTAAAAGTAATCGCATTTTCATAGCAATTGGCCTGGCTTTTTTCGTTTGGTTCTATACAATATTTACTCCTATAAAAGCAGAATTCAGAACTAAAACATGGTATGAAGTTAATGACTATACTATGTTAGATAAATTAGTGTTGATTCAAGATCTATATAATCAGGAAAAAAAGAAAAATACTATTGCATATATAGATAACTATCCGGGGAAAAAACAATTTTTGTGGCGTTTTTCTTACCAATTAAGCACCATGTCAATGGTTATTAATAAAACACCGGATATTGTTCCTTACTGGAAAGGGATAAGTTATTTACCTTTAATAACAAAATTTATTCCCCGAGTCTTTTGGTCCAATAAGCCTGAAGAAAATATGGGATATGTTTTCGGCGTAACATATGGAGTAATCTCATCGAATAATACAAGAACGGCAATTAATACTCCAATTATACCAGAATTATATATAAATTTTGGCTACCAGGGTGTTTATATTGGGTGTATTTTATTGGGAATTTTATATTCTGTTTTAACCCGATTATTTAACTCTAATAAAGTTAGTTATTCCAGTAAAATAATTGGAATGGCCCTTATCTTTCCTCTGGTAATTTGGGAATCCAATTTTTCGCTTATTTTCGGAAGCCTCCTCTTAGTAACTATTATTCTTATTCTTATATTTAAGATGATAATAGGTGTTTTAGAAAAATAATGGTATGCTTTATTTCTATTCCGTGGTTTTATCCAGCATATAGAGCAGGGGGTACTATACAATCTGTGGTAAATATGGTGGCAAATTTTAATGAAGGCATTCGTTACAAAATTTTTTGTTCAAATAAAGATATCGATGGAAAGATGTTATCTCATGTTAAGTATGATATGTGGGTAAAATATAATGAAAATACGGAGGTATGGTATGCCTCAAATACTTCAATCTTATCAAGAGGTTTTTATACTACAATCCTGAGGGAGATTAAAAAAACTGATCCAGATGTTTTATTTATAGATGGTATTTATTCTTTGTATTTTAATTTAATTCCATTATTATTTTGTAAAGTTCACAGAAAAATAATATCTGTTCGGGGAATGCTGCATCCAGGGGCTTTATCTCAAAAAAAAGAAAAAAAATTTTTCTATCTTTTTTTATGGAAACTATTAAAATTATATAAATATTGCGATTTTAGTGCTTCTGATAATCTTGAAAAACAGCATATAAAAAATATTTTTGGGAGAAAGGCAAATATATTTGTAACTACAGATTTTCCAAGAACACTTCAGTGGCATGTACCTCCTCCAAAAGAAGTAAACTCATTGACTTTAGTTACAGTTGCAGTGATAAGTCCTATGAAAAATCATTTATCTGTATTGAATGCTTTAGTATCATGTACAGCTAATATTACATATAATATATATGGGCCTATAAAAGATTTCGATTATTGGAATTTATGCATAGCAATAATAAAAAAACTTCCAGCTAAAATTTCTGTAAATTATCACGGTGATATTCATCCTTCACAGGTAGAAATTACCCTTGCAAAAAATCACGTATTTATCATGCCCAGCAAAAGCGAGAATTTTGGACATGCTATTTATGAAGCACTTACAGTAGGCAGGCCCGTCGTTACCAGCTACAATACGCCTTGGAATAATTTGCAAACCTATTATGCCGGTATTAATGCCAATCCTGAAAAATCAGAGGATTTAGTAGAGGCTATTAAATTTTTTTCCGAAATGAATCACCAGGAGTTTCAAATATGGTGTAGAGCAGCAGGCAAATATGCGGGAAAGGCTATTAATATTAATGAAATTAAAAATCAATATAGAAAAATGTTTTTTAAAATTTAATTTTTTTTATACATGAATTTAACATCCTCAATAATTAATAAAAATTTTGCATGGTATATTATAAAATTTGTTTTTTCATTTTGTGTATTATATTTTGGCACATTAGCTGTTATCGGTTTATCCGCCCCGGAAGGCAAATATTATAGCGGTTTAATTGATCATCATCTAGACTACGTAACATGGCTTAGGCTTTCATTAATGTATACTACTAAAGCCGTTCTATCTATATTTGGACATCATACATACTTATTCTTTCCTGAAATTTTATATTTTAAAAATGGTGGAGCAATAAGCATTGGATATGACTGCCTTGGCTACGGAATATCAAGTTTTTGGATATCTTTTGTAATTGCCAATAACGGTAGGTGGAAAAAAAAAATGAAATGGATATTAAGTGGCCTTTTCATTTTATGGAGTATAAATATTTTACGCTTAAGTTTATTACTAATAGCAATTCAAAACAAATGGGTAATACCTTTTTTTGATCATCATACATGGTTTAATATCGCGGCTTATATTTTAATTTTTGTATTGATTTATTTTTATGACAAATCATCAAAAACTTTGCAAACAAAATCTGGTTATCCTAAAAGTTCTTAAATGATTATTCTTGGCATTAATGCTTATCATGCAGATTCATCCGCTGCAATTTTTGTAAATGGACAATTGGTTGCTGCCATTGAAGAGGAAAGATTTAAAAGAGTAAAACATTGGGCAGGGTTTCCGCGATTGGCTATTGAATTTTGTTTAAAGGAAGCTAACATTAGTTATGAACAGGTAGATTATTTTGCTATTGGGCGTGACCCCAAAGCCAAATTCTTTAAAAAGATTTTATACCTGGCCACCAATCCAAAAGGAAGTTTTTCTGTAATTAAAGACAGGATAAATAACAGCCGTAAAGTTTCTTCCTTAGACATTGAACTTGCAAAAATTTCGGGATTAACTCCTGCAGTATTCAGCGAAAAAATCCATCAGGTTGAGCATCATCGCAGTCATCTTGCATCCGCATTTTTTGCTTCCTCTTTTCAGGAGGCTGCATTATTATCAATTGACGGTTCCGGTGATTTTACTACTACTATGATAGGGATTGGAAATGGAAATGATATTAAGGTGTTGGATTCTGTAGATTTCCCTCATTCAATAGGCATTTTTTATACTGCATTCACGCAATTGTTAGGCTTTCCGCATTATGGGGATGAATATAAAGTGATGGGTATGGCACCCTACGGCAAGCCAAAATATATAGACAAGCTTAATGATGTTGTACATCTTACAAAAGATGGATTATTTAAACTGGATTTAAATTATTTTAGAAGTGGAACACAGGGAGTAATTTCTTACGGGGAAGATAATATTCCGATAGTACAATCAATGTATAGTGATGTAATGGTGAAAGAATTTGGCGAACCAAGAAAAAAATCTGAAGAACTCACGCAATATCATAAAGACCTTGCGGCTTCTGTACAAAGGCTTACAGAAAAAGTAATTTTTCATATCTTAGAAAGTCTGCAGAAAAGAACTGGCTTGGATAATGTTTGTATTGCTGGTGGTGTTGCGCAAAATAGCGTAGCAAATGGGAAGATAATCAGCAATACTTCTTTCAAAAATGTATACATTCCTTCTGCCGGCCATGATGCGGGAATATCAATTGGGGCTGCATTATATGTACAGCATCAAATATTAAAATATCCAAGGCAGCCAGCTATTAAAACTGCGTATACGGGTAGCAGGTTTAGCAATGAGGAAATAAAATCTGCTCTTATAGAAAAAAATATTTCTTTTTCTGAATTTGAAGATGCAATTTTATTTGAAAAAATTACAGAGTGTTTAATAAAGGGTGGGGTAGTGGGATGGTTTAATGGCCGGGCAGAGTTTGGTCCACGTGCTTTAGGTGGGCGTTCAATACTTGCTGACCCCAGAAGAAATGATGCCAAAGAAATTCTTAATTTAAAAATTAAACGCAGGGAAAGTTTTCGCCCTTTTGCACCTTCTATTTTAAAAGAATACGTTTCGGAATATTTTGAATTAACAGATGAGGTTCCTTTTATGGAAAAAGTATTTTTTATTAAAAAAGAAAAGCGAAATGAGATTCCTGCTGTTACGCATGTAGACGGTACAGGCCGTTTGCAAACTGTAGATAAAGAAATATCACCACGCTATTATGCATTAATTGAAAGTTTTAGAAAAAAAACGGGTATCCCGATATTATTAAATACTTCTTTTAATGAAAATGAACCAATCGTAAATAGTCCAACGGAAGCACTTGATTGTTATCTTCGCACAAATATGGATATGTTAGTTTTGGAGAATATCGTTGTTGAGCGTTAGTGAAGAAAAGAATTAAACAGCCGAAGGATGAGTATGAAAGTTTCAATTATTACAGTCACGTATAATTCTGCAAAGTATGTAGAGGACTGTATCAATTCAATTATCCGGCAAAATTATAGCAACATAGAATACATTGTTGTAGATGGAAATTCATCTGATGGCACTGTTGATATAATAAAAAAATATTCTCCATACATTACCAGGTGGATATCTGAAGAAGACAGAGGAATGTACGATGCTTTAAATAAAGGGATGCAGATTGCTACGGGTGATGTGATTGGTATTTTAAACAGTGATGATGTATTGGCTTCTGCCGATGTAATTTCAGAAATTGTGAATTGTTTTCAGCAAAATAATGTTGAATCTTTGTATGGTGACCTGGTATATGTTGAGCCGACAGATCTGCAGAAAGTTTTAAGATTTTGGAAAGGATTACCATATGAACGGAGCCGGTTTAAATATGGGTGGATGCCGGCACACCCTACTTTTTATATACGAAGGGAATTAATTGAAAAATATGGGGGTTATGAATCACATTATTTTACCGCTGCTGATTTTGAGTTTATGGCAAGATATCTTTTTCGTTTCAAAATCAGTTCATACTACCTTCCAAAACTAATTGTAAAAATGAGGGCTGGTGGTGCCAGTAATGAAAGTTTTTCCCGCAGATTAAGAGCTAATCGAAGAGACTATCTCGCAATGAAAAAAAACAAAATTCCTTTTCCCTTAATTGTATCAATATTAAAACCATTGATAAAAATGCCGCAATTTTACAATGCATTATTTTATAAATTTTTAAAAAACTCTACTTCTTATAAAACTTTTAAATTGTCGAGCTTTCCTAATGATTAAAAATGAATTATCATTGGAAGTAATTTTAAACCAGCTAAATCTGACATGAAAAAAGTTGCATTAATTACAGGAATAACCGGACAGGATGGGGCCTATCTTGCTGAACTTTTATTAAATAAAGGTTATGAAGTTCACGGAATTAAAAGAAGAAGCTCCTTATTTA
>JAQBNL010000069.1 GCA_028288585.1 Chitinophagaceae bacterium
GTTAAGTGCATAAAAAAATATCCATGGCTCAACAGCAGTGTGGAAGGTGATAAGATCATCATTAAAAAAGACATCAACATCGGTATGGCAACCGCATTGCCCAGCGGAAATTTAATTGTGCCCGTAATTAAAAATGCCGACCAGTTAAATCTTGTCGGGCTTACAAAGCAGGTAAACGGCCTGGCCAATAAGGCACGCAGTAATAAATTAAATCCTGATGATACCACGGGCGGAACTTTTACCCTCACCAACGTTGGCACTTTCGGCAGCATTGTGGGTACGCCCATTATCAACCAGCCGCAGGTTGCTATCATGGCTATGGGAGCCATTAAAAAGCGCCCCGTTGTTATCGAGACCGAGCAGGGCGACAGCATTGCCATCCGCCACATCATGTATATTTCCCTCAGCTACGACCATCGTGTAATTGATGGCGCACTCGGCTCCACTTTTTTAAATGCCGTTAGCAAAGAGCTGGAAAATTTTGACAGCAACCGGAGTATTTAATTGTCATCCTGAGGAAGTTTATCCTCAGCTTGTCGAAGGGTCGAAGGATTGTTGGGGCTATGAACTGCAGTTCATTGTTCAACATTAGTTCAGGCTGTACGTTACAAGTCCGGCACAGAGCAAAGCACAAATCCTCACCGGGCTTTTCACTTCCATCCTGCAGCCTTGGGACAATCTCTTACTATCAGCAATTTGGGGAACATTTCAAAACCGTGTAGATTTAAACTTGTAACGCAACAGCCTTCATGCAAACTGCCATTTTAATTCATAACATCTCGTGGGGGCATTCTAGCGATTCAGTTGAATTTTCTAATGGACTAAGTTTTATAAATCTAAGTAATCATCCAGTTGAGAAACTTTATCATCATATATGTGAGAAAGATGGTATTGATGAAGCATCACCTTATTCATATGACCTTGCATTAATAGTTAATGATGAGATTCTTGGAAATAAAAGTTTTATATCTCATTCAGAATACGCCTTATCCACTTCGGTATTAAATATATTAACAATACTAAAGAAAGGAATTCTTGGCTTTTGCCGTGTTATTCATTCAGATGATAATTTTCAAACCTGTCATATGACGTTCCGACTTTATACAACAGAGACAGATTATGTCGATGAATTAACAGCCGAATATGGAAAATTTGAAAATGAAACAGCACAAAATTTTAGGACAATTTGGAATAACTTAAAGCTTTTTACAAACAGTTCACGCAAGTCTAGAATTGAAAACGCTTTAAACTTCTTTTATTTTTCGTGGCAAACATTAAGCCTTGAGCAAACTGGAATATGCCTATCAATTGTATTGGAAACATTATTTACTCCTAATTCAAATAATGAACTAACACATCAGATTGCATACAACATTGCAAATTTTTTTGAAAATAAAAGAAAGTCAAAGATTGAAAGATATAGATACATTAAAAAATATTATTCAATCCGTTCAAAGCTTGTTCACGGAGAATCGATAAGTGATAGTGAACGTCTTTCTATCAAAGATTATTTCAAATTTGTTTGTGACTTACTCCTTAAAATAATTAGTGATAAAGAATTGATTTTAGTATTTAACGATAACAAATCAAGAATAAAATATTTGGAAGAAAAACTTTTTACATAACATTGATTAATAATGATAGACTTAACCGATAAAAAATGGAAAGAATTTGAAGGCGGTTATAAAATACCTTACGATGCTTCAGTTCCATTAAAAAAGTTAGAACAAGCTTCAACCCATGCTATCCGTAGAATGTTTAAATAATAAAAGAAGCGCTGTCCTGAGTTTGTAACTCAGGACATTTTCCATAATCTTCGCAACAAAAAATTAAAAAGTAAAGTCCTGAGTTACAAACTCAGGACAGCAGTTTACAATACTTTAAAGTCCATAAACTATCTTAGAATAAAATTATCTCCGCCAATGCTGGTGTTCAATAAGCCTGGTGCGTAAGGTGCACCAACAATAGTATAAACCCAACATGACAAATGAAAAAATTTAAAAAAATACTTATAGCATTTGCAGTTTTAATCCTAATACTTCTTATTATATTTTTTATTCCCGAAAGCCGAAAGCAAATCAAAACACAACACTTCACTTTTCGTTTCAGCAGTAGTATTAACACCCAAAAGATCGAAGAACTTGCAAATGCTTTAGAGAGCAATTATTTAAGAATAGGCAATGACCTGAAAACAACACCATCTAATAACATTGAAGCAAATGTGTATGCCCAAAGATGGAGGTATATAAAAGCTACTAAAAACTGGAGCGGTTCGGGTAATATTGAAGGCATTTCAAAACTTCATTTCTTAGAGCAGGCATGGGGGGAAAGTGATAGCAAAAAAATTGCTGTTCATGAATTTGCCCATACAGTAACTTTGAAATTACTTATAGACAATGAAAAGCAACCACTAAACTTTAAGGAATTTGACAAAAAGTTTTCAACTTTCCCTACGTGGCTTTGGGAAGCAATAAGCGTATATGAAGCACATCAATTCGTTGACCCTAAAACATTACCTTATTTAAATAATAATCAATATCCAGGTATCTCAGAACTTAATAGTCGTTTAAACGGCGGAAAGATATATAGTTGCGGTTATACAATTATTGAATTCATTTTATCCAGGTACGGACAAGATAACTTCGTAAATCTTATTAAACATTACGGAGACCTGAAAGCTGTATTCAATGTAACAGATGACCAATTTTGTAAAGACTGGTATGCGTTTGTTAAAGAGAAATATTTAAAATTTTTGTCTCAGCGGGGGTTTTCACAAAATACACTGTAAACTCAAAAGAATTCTCCGTGAAACCCCCATGCTGAATATTCTTACATCAATTGTAGATACCACTTTACCAATAAATTAAAAACTTTCAAAAATCACTACATTAAAGTTGCAGGTTTTGAAATCATCGGGGGTTCATTTCCGCAAACTTTAAATTGATAGAAACTTTCATTTGGAAATGAAAACCGCAGCTAGTCCTCGTTTGTAACGAGGACATACAATAATTTTACTATTACGTCTTTGCGAGGCGTTTTCTAAACCACATTACAAAATATTTTTCTGTGCGCCAAAGCAATGACGGAGACTTTATGCTTCTCCTGATTTCCACAAGAATATGTTACAGGGATAAGTGAAACTGCATATATTTATGTTGGACAATTTGAATTAAATTTTTTCTAAAACGTATTAAAAAAGAACATAGATAATCTTCTAAAATAAAATGGAAAAGCACAGAATATATACAATGTCATTTGCAGGTGTTTATCCCCATTACATTGCAAAGGCGGAGAAAAAGGGCCGCACCAAAGCTGAGGTAGATGAGATCATTTGTTGGTTAACAGGATATGATCAAAAAGCATTGCAGCAACAGATCAACCTGAAGAATGATTTTGAAACCTTCTTCGCACAGGCACCCCAACTAAACAAAAATGTCTCTCAAATTACCGGTGTAATTTGTGGTTATCGTGTGGAAAAAATAGAAGACAAACTCATGCAAAAAGTTCGTTACCTGGATAAGCTGATAGACGAATTGGCTAAAGGAAAAACAATGGAAAAGATCTTAAGAAAGTAAAGGATATTTATCCGCCGTTGTTAGTGTTCAATAGGCCTTGTCTGTCAGCTGCACCAACAACAGCATAAACCTGCGAATAGTGCCTACGTCTTTGCGAGGCGCTTTGTAAACTACATTGCAAAATGTTTTTGTGCGCCGAAGCAATCTCATATTAAACATTGCTTGCTGCTTACAATGATGCTATAAGGAGCAAAAAAAGTAAGTGGTGAACAATTCTTTTATTAATTATTTGGCTTTAAAATTGGGGCGTTTGGCCGGGAAAAATACAGACAATGGAGAAGAAGGAATTCTTATTATAAGATTACTTCAGCTTAGGTTTTTATTAAAGATTAAATTTTTACAAAATGCAAAAACGTAAATTAGGAAACAGCGGCCTGGAAGTTTCAGCGCTTGGCCTTGGCTGCATGGGAATGAGCTTTGGCTACGGAAAAATGCCAGACAAAAAAGAAATGATAACGCTCATTCATAAAGCCGTTGAAGAGGGCGTAACATTTTTTGATACTGCTGAAGTGTACGGGCCATTTATAAACGAAGAACTTGTTGGAGAAGCATTAGCTCCCTTTAAAGGCAAGGTGGTAATTGCAACAAAATTTGGTTTTGCCCCGGCACCGGGTGATCCTTCAAAATGGAGTGAACTGGATAGCCGTCCCGGGCATATTAAAGAAGTTGCAGAAGCCTCTTTAAAAAGACTTAAAGTTGATGCTATTGATTTATTTTACCAGCACCGTGTTGATCTGAATGTACCGATTGAAGATGTTGCAGGAGCTGTGAAAGATCTGATCCAGCAAGGAAAGGTGAAACACTTCGGGCTCTCTGAGGCGGGTGCAAATACTATTCGCAAGGCTCATGCTGTTCAACCTGTAACGGCTCTTCAAAGCGAATATTCTCTTTGGACAAGGCAGCCGGAAAAAGAAATTTTGCCAGCACTTGAAGAACTTGGGATCGGGTTTGTTCCGTTCAGTCCTCTCGGAAGAGGCTTCCTTACAGGAAAGATGAATGAAAATACAAAGTTTGAAAGCACTGATTTTCGCTATGCTTTGCCTCGTTTTACACAGGAAGCTTTAAAGGCAAACCAGGTTTTAATTGAACTGCTTGCAGGAATAGCAAAGAGAAAGAACGCAACACCTGCACAAATTGCATTGGCATGGCTCTTAGCACAAAAACCATGGATCGTTCCTATTCCGGGCACGACCAAAATTAATCGTTTGACCGAAAACAACGGAGCTGCATCAATTGTACTTACGCCGGATGAATTACAGGAGATCGAAGTTTCTGCCTCACAGATAAAAGTAACCGGTGAACGTTACCCGGAAAATATTATGAAAATGACGGGACGATAAAATAAAGAAGCATAAATTAAGTCCCCGCTTACAAGCGAGGACTTAATTTAACCTGATAGTATTACTGGTAAACTCTTACATAGTCTATATACATACTGGCAGGTAATTTAGTATCGTCAATTGTTTGACCGGGCCAGTTACCACCTACAGCCATATTCAATAAAATAAAAAATGGTTTATGAAATTCATCTGTACCATTGATACTGTTTAAAATATTTGCTTCATGATATTTCACTCCGTCTAAATACCAGCGGATGGCTGCGGAATCCCATTCAATTGCATAAATATGATAGTCTGCAGGAGTAGTGGTAGTATTGCCGCCATAACTGGAATATCCATTATTATCCCAATGAATGGTACCGTATATTTTATTTTCAACATTGATATGCTCCATGATATCCGTTTCGCCACAGGCTGGCCAGCTTACTGTATTAATATTAGCGCCCAGCATCCAAAAGGCTGGCCATAAGCCTTGTCCCAGTGGAAGCTTAATACGGGCTTCAATTTTTCCATAAGTAAACTCACGCTTGCCTTGCGTTTTTAACCTTGCAGAAGTATAGTTATTTGCTTTTACCCTTTGCTTTTTTGCAGTAATAATAAGGTTGCCATTTGCCACTGTAGCATTTGCCGCCTGGTAATATTGTTTTTCATTATTACCCCAGCCACCGCCGCCGGTTTCAAATGTCCAGTTGGCGGTATTTACGGCAGTGCCGTCAAATTCATCGGACCATACTAAGTTTGTAAAGGAAGTAGCAGTGATAGTAGCAGCTGCAGTGTTGGTTTGTTTGCCAACAATCAGATTATTGTTTTTAATTAGTTCTGTGTTCAGGTTTTTCTTGCACCCGGTGAATAGGAACAAAGCTGATAAAGTAATTAAAACCGGTAAAGTGTTGTGATTGATTTGTTTTTTCATATAGAAATTTTTAGGTTGGAAATACAGCTTAAATATATACAATAAAAGCATGTTTTACCAGGCACATTCTTAAAAATTTCTACTGGTACGAATCGAATATTGGCTCTTTTACATTTCAATAATTCAACGTAAATAAATGATAAATTGCCAAGAGGATAATGCCCCCGGAAAAAGCGCTTAAAAGTCAGGTACAAAAACATTTCCTAATTCCAGCATCCGGTTATGCATCGCTTCAAACATTTCTTTCCTGGGGTTTTCGGTTGGTATCGGGGGAAGGTCTAACGTTTGTGCAGGTCTGCCAAATTCTTTAAAGAAAGTTTCAAAACCCGCAGGAGTTATCAGCAGCAATGCTTTTGCCGTATCGGTTATAAGATTAAAATGATGCGGAACATTTTTAGGCAGCACTACAAACTCACCGGCACCTGCTTTAAATTTCTTATCCCCCACATGAAAATCTATTTCACCTTCAAGAATATAAAAAGATTCATCTTCCAGCTTATGATAATGCGGCGGCGCCATAAACCCTTTGCGAAAGTTGCAATGAATAAGTGTAAAGGCATTGTCCGTATCCACTCCTGTTGCTAAAAAAGAAAATGTGTGTGCAATGTAATGAACAGAATTTTCCAGTGTTGGCTTTTGGCAGACTGCAGCCTGCATTATTGCTTCTTTCATAAAATAAATTTTATCAAACCTACATTACATTATCGCCGTTCGTTTCTACCAAATGGTAGATTTTTTATAACATGGTGAGACCGGGACGGTCAGACCACCCACCCCAATTCGATTGCTTTTAAAATAGCAGCGGTGCGGTTAGCCACATCCAGCTTCTGGTAAATATTGAGTGTATGTGTTTTAATGGTGCCTGCAGACACAAAAAGTTTTTCAGCAATTGCTTTATTAGGCAACCCTGTAACCAGTAAGAACAGTACTTCTTTTTCACGTTCAGTTAATTGCTCCAATGCTTTTTTTGATTTGGGAGGTAATTGTTCAGCATTGCCCCAGCGCCATTCTTTTTGTGTGCCTTCTGTTTTTACGTATGGCTTTGCCTGCATCTTTGCCAGCTCCAATGCACGTACCACAAAATTGCCAACTGTTTTTAAAATATAAAGATGATGTTGCTGATACACATTTTTGTGGATTGTTCTAACTACGATCAATCCTACAACTTTATCATTTAGTTTTAGCGGGGTATATAATGCGGCTTTGGGGTCAGCGCCTGCAATTGGTACAGGCTTTTTGGGAACGTATTTAGTAATTTCTTTCTCAAGATCATTCATAAATATATCCTGCTCATTTCTAATACACCAGGAGGCTAAACGATTTTCATCAATCGCATCAACCACAAAATCCGGAATCCTTTTTCCATCTTCTATCATTCCTCTATACAAAATAGTGCCCTCCTTTTCATCATAAATGCCAACGGAAAATTGGTATGCATCCATAAGGTGATTTACATTCTCATAAATAGCAGCAGTAATTTCTTCAATAGAAAGCTGCGGGGTTATCAAGTCAGCCACAGTATTTAAGATGTGGAGCTGTTCTGTCCAGTCAACCTTATTATGCTTTGCAACCTTACTTCTCCAGGAGGAGAATTGTTGTTTAAATGAATTTGCAGGAGGCTTCACTTTATTAATGTTGACTTTTTGAGTCTTCTAAAATTAATATTAATCATTTATAAGTAACAGCCTTATACTGTAATGAAAGATTTATGGGGAGATACCAGGCAAATAATAATATTTTACACACAGTCCCCGCTATTGTAACACCGCTAATCATCCCTTAATAACCTTTATCACAAAATTGAACCCGGCAGGCCTTAATTTGATATATTGCGCCCTAATAAAAACTTTATCAATGCATATAAAAAAAGCACTATCAGCAGGCATATTTTTTTGCTTTGCTGTACTAACCTTACAGGCTCAGCAGGTAAAATTTACTGAATACAATTTACCCAATGGCCTTCATGTTATTTTACACCAGGATAAAACTGCACCTGTTGTTGCAGTTACTGTATTTTACCATGTTGGCTCCAAGAATGAACTGGTTGGCCGTACTGGCTTTGCTCACTTTTTTGAGCACCTTTTATTTGAAGGCACCGACAATATTAAACGTGGCGAATTCTCAAAATATGTTTCCAGTAATGGCGGGCAGGATAATGCAACCACCTCGCAGGACAGAACCTTTTATTACGAAGTATTTCCATCAAATCAATTAAAGCTTGGCTTATGGCTGGAAAGTGAAAGGATGATGCACCCCGTAATAAATGAGGTTGGCGTAAAAACTCAAAACGAAGTGGTGAAAGAAGAAAAACGCATGCGTGTAGATAACCAGCCTTACGGCCATGTGGTTGAACAGACTTTTACAAAACTATTTACCAATCATCCTTATCATTGGCAGCCTATTGGTTCTATGGCAGACCTTGATGCTGCAAAACTGGATGAGTTCAGGGATTTTTTTAAAAAATATTATATACCTAACAACGCAGTCTTAACCATTGCAGGCGATATTAATATTGATGAAACAAAACAACTGGTTGCAGCTTATTTTGGTGATATTCCCAAAGGGCCTGCCATAGTTCAGCCATCAATAATGGAAGCGCCCATAACAAGGGAAATTATTGATACAGGCTACGATGCCAACATTAAAATTCCAATGATTATCGCTTCCTACCGCACACCGGGCCTTGCCACACACGATTCAAAAGTTTTAGAACTTGTTTCTACTTATTTATCCGGAGGTGCCAGCTCTAAATTGTATAAAAAGATGGTTGATGATAAAAAGAATGCCTTACAGGTAGGCGCATTTAATTATGCTTTGGAAGATTATGGAGCTTATATAATGTATGCTTTACCCAATAACAACAATACACTTCCTGTTCTGTTAAGTGATATTGATGAGGAAGTTAAAAAAGTACAAACTGATCTTATCAGCGAGCAGGATTATAAAAAGCTAATGAACAAAGCTGAGAATGGATTTGTAAGCAATAATACATCTATGCTGGGAGTGGCCGGTAATCTTTCAGATGCTTACATATATAACAGGAATACAAACTACATTAATGATGAACTGAATGATATAAGAAAAATAACACGGGAAGAAATAAGATCAGTAGCCCGGAAATATCTTAATAAAAATCAACGCGTGGTCTTATATTATTTACCTAAATCTTCTGACCAATAAATTTCTCTTGCCAGAATAAAAAAATAAAAAATGAAAAAAATATATATCGCAATACTTGGAATATTTTTTATGACGTGTTCCTATGCGCAAACAAAAGTAGACAGAACCAAACCACCAGCCGGCGGGCCTGCTCCTGTATTATCTATTGGAGAACCTGTAACGTATCACCTGGCTAATGGCATTACAGTACTGGTTGTTGAAAATCATAAATTACCTAAAGTATCTGCTACTTACATGATAGATTACGGCCCGGTAACGGAAGGTAATAAAGCCGGTGTTCTTAGTGTGATGGGTAATATGCTGGAAGAAGGCACAACCAATATGGATAAAGCCGCCTTTGATGAAGCAGTTGATCAAATGGGTGCTAACGTTAACTTAAGTGAAAGAGGAGGTAATGCATCGGCACTTACAAGATATTTTGATAAATCTTTTATGCTGATGGCAGATGCGCTTTTGCATCCTGCATTTCCTGCTTCCTCTTTTGATAAGATAAAATCACAAATGCTTACCGGTTTAAAATCAAATGAAAAAAGTGCAAAAGCTATTTCAGCAAGAGTTGTAAATGCATTAAGCTTTGGTGTCACTCATCCTACCGGCGAATTTGAAACAGAAGAAACCATTAATAATATTACCCTGGATGATGTAAGAAAATTCTATACCCAATATATTAGTCCATCCCGTGGGTTTCTAACTTTTGTTGGAGATATAAAACCTGAACATGCAAAGGAACTGGCTGAAAAAGCATTTGGCAACTGGAAGGGAACTTCTATCTCTTTAATAAACCCGGCAGATGTAAAAAATCCGGGTAAAACTGAAATTGACCTCGTAGATGTGCCCAATGCAGTACAATCAGAAATTACGGTTACCAACGTAGTTAGAATACCGATGAGCAGTCCTGACTATTTTCCTGTTTTATTGGCAAATAATATTTTAGGCGGTAATGCAGATGCAAGATTATTTATGAACCTCAGGGAAAAACATGGCTACACTTACGGAGCATATTCAGGCATTGGAAGCGGCCGTTTCCAAGCTACATTTAATGCTTCTGCCTCTGTACGAAATGAAAAGGTTGATAGCGCTGTGATAGAAATTTTACACGAGATAAATAATATCCGCACCAGTAAAGTGAGCGCTGAAGAATTAAAGAACGCCAAAGCTTTATATGCAGGTAATTTTGCATTAGGTCTGGAAGATCCTGCCCGTACTGCAGGCTTCGCCAGTAATATAATTTTAAATAATCTTCCTAAAGATTTCTATAAAACTTATCTGCAAAAAATTAATGCAGTAACTGCTGAAGATGTTGAAAGAGTTGCTCAAAAATATTTTAATCATGATAACACCAGGATCATTGTAGTAGGCAAAGCGGCAACTGTAAAACCAGGCTTATCAAAACTGGGATATGCCGTAAATATGTACGACAGGTTTGCAAAACCAGTACAGGAAACAGTAACTACAACAATGCCATCAACCGGTGTTACTGCAAAAGATATTATTGCAAAATATATAATAGCAATTGGCGGAGCAGAAGAATTAAAGAAAATAAATTCAGTGTCGATGACGGGGTCTATGAGCCTCCAGGGAATGAACCTTGCTGTTACAGAGAAAAAAATGGCTCCTAATATGAGCATGATGGAAATGAATATGAACGGGCAGGCATTGATGCGCAAAATTTTTAATGGTACAACAGGCTACCAGTCACAAATGGGAAATAAAAAAGAGCTGGAAGGTGATGACCTTGCTGAAAGTAAAAATACCAAAGGGTTATTTGAACAGTTATTTTACAATGATGGTGGTTACAAACTGGAAATGGGAGGCACAGAAAAAGTGAATAGTAAAGATGCTTATAAGATTAATGTAACTACTCCATTAGGAACTAAATACACAGAGTACTATGATATAAGCACCGGCTACCTGGTAAAAATTGAAAAAACAATAAAGGCGCAGGAACAGGAATTACAGCAAACAATAGAGCATAGCAATTATAAAAAAGTTGGAAACGTTATGTTCCCTTTTACTAATACAATATCAGTTCAATCGGCCAATGGAGGGCAGGATTTTACGATAGAAGTAACGGATATAAAAATAAATGAAGGTGTAAAGGCTGAAGATTTTAAGTAGAATAAAACATAAAAAAAACTGCGATGTTCCATAAACATCGCAGTTTTTTTATTTACAGAATAGGTGTTTAAGATTCTCTTATTACTTATTACTTATTACTTATTACTTATTACTCATTCTCTATCCCCCACCCCGTTTTTAATCCTGATAATTGTTCTTCTATCAATCTCGGTGCATCATAATGCCCTGCCATCTGCTTTTGCCGGAAGGCCTCATACAAAGTAACTGCACAGGCAACAGAAATATTTAGTGATTTAATAATGCCAACCTGCGGAATGATAAAAGTGCCATCAACCAGCTTTGTTATTTCTTCACTAACACCAAATGTTTCGTTGCCAAAAACCAATGCAATAGATTCAGTGAGATCTAATTGATGAAGTGTTGTGGACTTTTCATCTAAATGGGTAGCATAAATCTTTTTGTATCGCTTTCTCAATTCAGTAAAGCACTCATCTATATTAGTGAATTGATGAATAGTAAGCCATTCAGCCGCCGTGGAAGAACTTCTGTAACCCCATTTTTTATGTGGTGGAATCCTGTTATTTAAAATAAATACATCCTGTATGCCAACCGCATCGCAGGTACGCATAACAGCAGAAACATTGTGCGGATCAAAAACGTTTTCCAGCACAACAGTAAGATCAGGTTGCCTTTTATTTAAAACAGAAGTTAACCGGTGATAACGCTCAGGTGTCATATCAATTAAATAATCTTTATAAACAAAGTTTAAAAGTATTATTTAAAGATCAGCCGAATTGTTTATTACAGCACTATTTTATTTTTACAAATTTGCGAACCACTTCCTCTCCGTCTTTGGCAATGATCTTAATAAGATGAGTGCCTGCGGCAAGATTTGAAATATCAATAACTGTATTAATTGAATTTATATCACGGCTCATCTCCATTCGCCCTGTGAGATCAATTATTCTCAAGCTGTTGTAATTACTATTTGCTGTTTGAATGGTTAGCGTATTGGTTGCGGGATTAGGGTAAATTATTACAGGCAGTAGATTAGTTTTATCAAACAACGGTACTATATTACTGTATTGATAAGTATTATCTGTCAAAGAAAATTTAAGGCGATAATAATTTTCCCTGCCCGGATGTACGTCTGAATATGAATATTGTATGGAAGCATCATTACCTGGCAATGGAGTTACAGAACCTAAAGTTGCCCATGATAAATTATCATTACTTCGTTCTAAAGTATAATTAGTAACGGCCAATCCCGAAATATTTTTCCATTTTAAAACATTAGCGGCTGCCTGCCTGTTTCCCATTAATATATTACCAGGCGATGCAAGTATTTTCAAAAGAAGCCAATCTTCTATTTCGCCATTATTTATTGTAGTAGAATTGTACATGCTCCTTGTTATTGGTGCATCGGAAACAATGAGCCTGAAACCTGAATTAGTTATTCCATAGGGTACATACACCGGCACATTTACATTTGTAAGTCCGGTTACAACTGCGCTGCCACTATAAAAAGAATCTATTCCACTGGTAAAATTTTGATTGCCATCCCAGTCTATCCATATCCCATAATAAACGGTTTTACTAGCCTGGTTTGCATTGAGCCTTAAAACCCAATTATAATTTGCCCCCGATGCCCCAAAAGAAATGGTTAGCCCATCTTCTTCACTACCGTCACCAGTTGCATCAGCACTATAATTTTGCGTACATTCCCTGTCAGGCCTGGTTACACCCGCCCAAACTTTTGCAGTTGCAGTATCTTCATAACAAAGTACTGTAGCCGTGGGATAAGTGTTAGGCAAATCGCCATAATCATAACCTGAAATATATAATTTATAATCTTCTATCTCACCATTGCTTGCCCTGCCATAGCATCGTTCATCAACATTGGTTGTTCCGGCAACATCAGCAAGAACATCTGTAGTTAATCTTAGGCGTAAATAAGAAACACCCGGGTTAATTGTAGTTCCACAAACGAACGATGAAAGGTTCCATGTTAATGTAGCTGTAGTAGCCCCATTTGCTACCGTTGCAGATGCAAATTCACCAGATTCAAAAGAACCATCTACATCAAAATCTATCCATGCATATAAAGTTGCCGTGCTTCCTGTGGTATTCGTTACAGGAATATTAGATAATGTATATGAAGTAGATTTTACATTCAATGCAGGCAATGTTGAAATTCCATCTTCATCAGCTCCATCACCATTTGCAGCTGCGGTTGGCACACCGTCGCCATCTGCGTCTATGGTAGCGCCAATTTTTAAAGTGGTGGCCACACCAAAATGTGTAGGCCCGCAATTGGATAATAAAGTATGATAGGTATCCGGCGCATCCCCGGCATCAAAAGCAATAGGATAACATTGACTGAATTCACTGGTATTACCAATATTGGTTCCACTTGTTTGAATAGCAACGGCTGTTATATATTTTCCTGAAACAGTTAAAGGAACGCTTGATGCCCATGTCCCGTTTCCTGCACCTCCTCCGGCTCCATTTGTTGTAAAAACTGCAGATGAACCGATATAAGTTTTTCCCTCTCCATAATTATAGGTTGAATTTGAATAATAATCTACGCCGGCAGTATCGCCATTACAAACATCACTACTAAATAATTCAACATAATATTGAGTAGACAATAATCCATTATAGGTTCCCGATATGGTTGCACTGGTACATCCTGTACCTGTAGATGTTGTACCGGTTATTACAGGAAAGTTTATCATTTCATTTGGCCCATTATCAACATCTTTATTATCATTACCAGTGGGGCCATCCCAATCCAGATCTATTCCTGATGAATATTTACCAAACGCAGGTGCACTGGCAGTACTGTTACTGGCATTCCCGTTATTATAAATACTGTTTTGGCTTATTTTATTTTTCACAGATAGTGTACTGCCGGAAACATTTAAAATATCTATCCCACGTCCAATATTTTTATATATCTGGTTTTGATAAATCAGATTACCTGAAGATTCTTCTCCGGAATTAATTCCGCCTATCAACACAGCAGAATAAGTTCCATCAGGAGTAAAGGTTCCATTTTGTGTTACAATATTATTTTGAATCGTGTTCGCATTTGATCCTTTATAGATTTCAATAGCATGATATGCATTCGCAGCGGCAACCCCATCAGGACGCATACCAAACGTATTATATTGAATGGTATTAAGATCGTTATTTGCGGTAGCATTTCCATCAATCCAAACTCCATCATAAGCACTGTTACAATAATAATTTCTTTCAAGAGAATTGGACGCAGATGAACCAATACGGCAGGAAGTTGAATTTAAAATATATGTACCTGAAGAACTTAGTGCTTCCGCAGTAGTTAAGTTAGTACCAAGCCCAAAATAATTACCGGCAACTATACAACTGTTACTATTATCAATGGTTACAGCCGAGCCTGAATTGCCAAAATAATTTGATTCATAAGCATCTGATACCCCATCGCCGTTAGTTCCTACTACGGTGCTCGTGCTGGATGAACTGATGTAAATACATTTATCAATATAGGTTGCACCCGTACATACAATATTTAATGCAGTAACACCATCCGAGCCTATACCTATTTTATTTCCTGCAACGCGGTTACCTGTAGATGCCTGTATAACCATTCCATAATTATAACTATTAGCAGAACCAGAAGCAAATGTTACTGAACCGATAACATTTCCTTCTATATTATCTGCCGTGCCATCCCCGTCTGTTCCTACAATATTATTATTACTTGACGTTTTAATTGATATTTGTACGGCTATTATGCTAGTACCGCCATTAGCGTAATTTGGTAAACCCACCAGGCCGGTTTTAGTGGTACCAATATAATTACCCTTAATTTTATTGCTGCTACCGCCGATAAATACAATGCCGCAATCAGAATTACCACTGATTACATTTCTTTCCAAAGCATCTGATACACCATCACCATTAGTACCAATAATATTTGCAGTACTATAATTTATCTGGATACCTGAACCTCTTTGTGTATTTAATGCTGTTGTATATAAGGCGGCTGTACCGGTTTCATTAGTTCCCAAATAATTTCCTGCTATTCTGTTTCCTGTACAGTCATTAGCAATAGTTCCGCCTTCATTAATTGCAATCCCTTCTCCATAAAATTGGGCTCCATCACCATTACCCGATATAAGGTTGCCCTCATTAGCATCATTACTACCGTCACCATTAGTGCCTATCAAATTGCTGCTTGCGTTGTTGTTTAGTGCTATTGCATCATCCCAACAGGTCGTAGCTGCTGATATAGATAATCCGTCTGCAGCGGTACCAATATAACAACCCCATATCCAGTTTGCAGTGGCAGAGGCGCCACTTATATATATTCCTTTAAAAAAATCCTGGATTACTAATCCTTTTATTTCGCAATTTGCAGCGGTAATTTGAAAACCGTAAATACTGGAAGACCCTGCTCCATTTAAAATAATTTTTAACTGCCGAGCACCTGTACCAAGTTGCCCCTGTACAGCACCGGGTGCAGAAAAACCATTTATACAAAGAGGATAAGTTATTACCGGGTAATTACTGCCTACAGTCCAGGTAGATGCAATACTAAAATTGATGGTATCTTTTGCTGCGGTAAGATTTGCCTGGGTAATACACCAGCGCAAAGAACCTGTTGTTCCGGTTCCCGAGCTTACATCACTATTAGTGTCTACAGTAAAAATAGTAGCATTAACTGTTTGATAAAAGAAAAGTATAATTAAAGAAGAGAGTATAGTTTTCTTCATAAGAACGGATTCAGAGTTAACAAGAAAACGAAATACAGTAGATAATATTATATACTATACAAGAAATATGACTGAACCATTAAAAAAGACTATTGAAGGGGAGTTTGAATTATTGTGTAGGTAAATTTACGGTCCAAAAAAAATGTAAAAATACTTGCATTTGTCAAAAACGGAATTTACTTTTACAGTCCCTAACGCATAATACACAAATAACCTTTACACAGGTTTATACCTTCTCACAAATTTTTTATTGACCTAGTATTTTTAAAAGTTGTACATAACATATGTATGCTTAACCTTTTTGAAACAATTATTATCATATAAAATCAAATTCAATTAAAAACTCAATGTTATGAAAAAAAGTCTACTATGTTTTTTTATGCTGATACTGTGTATTGGCTTACTACCTGGCGGAACATTTGCACAGGATGCGCCGGGCACTTCGGGTGCCGGAAGCTTAGATGAAAGCGCCGGAAGTGTTGATGGTGCAGGGGTTAATACATTTTCTGCACCCCCACCGTATGTTACTAATCTAAAAAGAAATAATGGTAATGGTACAACCGAGTATGGGTCAGCAGAGGCAAGGTTAAACTTTACTAAAAATGTGGGCAATATAGGAGCAATACAATTAATAGGTATTACATATATAGCTGATGCGGGTAAATCTGTGTCCAATCTCATAATGTTTAACGGATGTCCAAGTTATGAAAACGGATATTATGGTTATAGTTTACAAAAAAATATTATCCCGGCGAAGAAACTTATGTTTCACTTTAAGAAGAGCGATGGAAGTTGTTTTTCAATTCCGGAAAATTAATAACAACATAGTTAACCTTAGACACTTTAATTCTAAATTAAAAAGCCGGCTGCGAAGCCGGTTTTTTAATTTAGAATGCGGGATAATATTTTATTTAACTTTTAAAAATTCCCATTCGGCAAAATTTGTATAAATATTTATTACAAATATTTGCACTTATCATTTATGGAATATACTTTTACACTCCCTAACACGAAAGCTTTTACACAGCTTTTACCCTTCACATATTTTTTAAGTGCTTACGCAGTCAGTTACCTGGCATCGTATTTACTTTTTAAAGCAGTAATTATTATCTAACAATATCTTAAACTAAAACCAATTTCCATGAAAAAGAAATTACTCACATCTGGTATTTTATTTATTTCACTTTGCTTTTTTTCGCTAAACATATTTGCACAGGGAGCGCCTGGCGATTCTGGTGGTGGGGATGACCCTACCGGAGGTAGTGATGGCGGCGGAACAATTGTAGCGGCTCAGCCATTAGGTGTACATTTTACCCGTAACAATGGAGATGGAACCTGCGGCGGACAGGCACAAATAAGATTGTATTATACCACGGCTCCTACTGTTGCCCCGGTACTAACACAAATTTATTACCAGGACCAACCTTTATACTCAAATTTGCTCCCGATTACAGGAAATATTGCAGATTTTGCATCAAAGGGATATGTAAGTTTTTGTCTTCCAACATCCAACATTCCAGCTGCAATAAAATTAACTTTAACCTATACTCCTGGTGGCACAAACCAGCCAACAGCAGAGATAAGCGGAACTGATTAGTTAATAAAGATTTTATTTTTCTATAAAAGCCGGCCATAAAATGCCGGCTTTTTTTTATCAATCGCTATTGATATTTTAAAGAATAATTTAATTTGCTATAGGACTATTACAGATCATCATAGTAATTACCGCATCCAGAAATTGCGCAAAACTCCGCTTGTATCCGCCTCCTTCTCTTTCTATCTTTGATATAGAAGTGTGGATAAATATTTAGCAATACTATTACTGATTTGCCGTTAGATATTTATTCGCTTTTTAAAATCTAAACCACCTATCCTATGAAAAAGAAATTACTCACCTTTGCATTTGTTTTACTTTCAGCTTGTATTTTTTCAACAAACTCATTTTCACAGGGAGCACCTGGCGACGATGGATCCAGCGGTGAAGATGCAGGAGGAGGAAGTGTTGATGGCGGAGGCGCTGCTTTTGTATGTCCAACTGTCTCTTTTAAAAGGAATAATGGTAACGGCACTTGTTTGGGATATGCGCAAATAAGAGTAGTATTTTCAGATCAGTTCACTGCGGGCTTTGTTATTCCAACCATAACATCTATTACTTACCAGGGACAACCGGTACACTATTCTCTTCCACCCGATGGTATAGTTGGTATTCCAACCTACACAGGCCAGGGTTATATTAGTTATTGCCTTGGTACCATGTCCCAATTTCCTGGTTTTAGCAAAGAATTGAATAATATACCTCCGGCGTATAAATTACAAATAACATTTAAATATGGTATAGATAAATACTGTACCGTATCTGAAAATGATTAAATATCATTTTAATACTGCATATTAAAAAAGACCGGCTAACAAGCCGGTTTTTTTATTCCTTCTTGTAATTGTAGGTAAAAAATAAATTGCCATTACCAATCCCTGTTTTATATTTAATTTCTAAAAAATATTTAATGAAAACCATTCTTTTATTTATTGGCCTGAATTTGTTTTTGCAATCCTGTAAACTTAACAGCAATAATTCTTCCGAAAGCTCAAAATCTGCTGCCGATGTGCTGGCAATAAATATGGATACCGCCATAAAACCAACCGAGGATTTTTTTATGTATGCCAATGGAGGATGGATAAAAAATAATGCTATACCTGCGGAGGAAAGTGCATGGGGTATTGGCAATTTAGTAATAGAAGAAAACTATAAACGCCTGCGTGAGATAAGTGAAAAAGCAGCAAAGGAAAATGCAGCAAAAGGCTCTACCAGTCAAAAGATTGGAGACTTTTGGTCTACAGCAATGGACAGTGCAAAGATTGAACAAGCAGGATTAAAACCGCTGCAACCCTGGTTTGATAAAATCAATTCAATAACTGATGTTCCCTCTTTAATTAATGTAGCTAATCAATTAAATTATATTGGAGTAGATGCCCTGTTCGGCGATTTCGTACAACAGGATGATAAGAACAGCGATGTAATGAGTTATAAACTATGGCAGGGCGGCATTGGCTTGCCCGACAGGGAATATTATTTTAAACCAGATTCATCCACTGTAAATATCCGTAATCAATATGTAAGACATATCACAAATATGCTTGTTCTGCAGGGGCAGGATGCTGCTTCTGCATCCAAAGCAGCAACAGGAATATTTACCCTTGAAACAAAACTTGCCAAAGCTTCACGCAAAATTGAAGACCTGAGAGATCCATATGCCAATTATCATAAAATGGCAATAACCGATCTAAAAAAAATCTCTTCCACTATTGACTGGAAAACATCTCTTGCTAACAGGGGTATAAAGAATGTGGATTCAGTTATTGTAGGGCAACCTGAATTTTTTACAGCATTAGATGTTGTACTAAAAACAACACCTGTTGATGACTGGAAAAATTATTTACGTTTTAGAACAATAAGAAATTTTGAAGAAATGCTGCCCGAAGCTTTTGGAGCTGAAGCATTTAATTTTAATAAATTATTAAGCGGTGCAAAGCAACGAAAACCGCGATGGAAAAGAATTATACGAATGGAAGAAAACGAAATGGGTGAGCTGTTAGGGCAATTGTATGTAAAAGAATTTTTTAATGAGACAGCTAAAAAAAGGTATTCAGATCTGGTAGAATCTATCCGTGATGCATACAAAGAAAGAATAGAGAAACTTACATGGATGAGTGACAGCACAAAGCAAAAAGCGCTGATAAAACTAACGGCCATAAAAAAGAAAGTAGGTTATCCTGATAAATGGAAAGATTTTTCAGCCATGCAAATCGGAACTGAAAGCTATGTACAGAATGTTATCAACGCAAATATATGGTGGCATGATTATAACCTTAATAAATTAGGTAAACCTGTTGACAGAAACGAATGGGAAATGACTCCGCAAACGTATAACGCTTACTACAATCCAAGCAATAATGAAATTGTTTTGCCGGCAGGCATTTTTACAGTGCCCGGTTACCGCGATGAAGATCTTGACGATGCTACTGTATATGGTTATGCAGGAGCTTCCACTATCGGGCATGAAATAACACATGGCTTTGATGACCAGGGAAGGTTGTATGATGAGAAAGGAAATTTAAAAAATTGGTGGACAAAAAATGATTCTGCAGAATTTACTAACAGGGCGCAGTTTATAATTAATCAATTCAATTTATATGAGCCATTGCCGGGTGCAAAAATTAATGGTAAGGCAACGCAGGGAGAAAATATTGCAGACCTCGGCGGTATACTGTTAGGTATAGATGCATTTAAAAAAACTGAACAATATAAAAAGAATGAAAAGATGGCCGGCCTCACTCCTATGCAAAGATATTTTCTTGGATATGCTTTGGGCTGGTTAGGGCAAACGAGAGATGAGAGTTTAAAGAACCGTTTAATGACCGATGTACATTCCCCCGCCAAATACAGGGTTAACGGGCCTTTTGTAGATGTTGATGAATTTTATACAACGTTTGGTATTAAACCCGGGGATAAAATGTTTGTGCCCGATAGTTTAAGAGTGAAGATTTGGTAATTCGATTTAATAATTCAAATTTGAAATTATTATGAGAACTCAATTAAAAAAAGACGAAAAGCTTTTAGTTATAATAAGGCAACATTGGCTAAAACTTATACTGCCTTTTTTAGCATGGCTCTTATTAACCATATTACTTTTTATTTTTTTAAAAGAAGATAATACAAAGATCGCTCTAATAGTTGCTTTGCTTACTGCCTTATACCCCGCCTATTTATATCTTGAATGGAAATACAATTTATGGGGTGTAACTAATATGAGAGTTGTAGATGAAAGTGGTTTTTTCAGCAGGTATTCAAAAGAAAGCCCGCTGGATAAAATTAATAATGTTGAATACACACAAAGCGTTTGGGGCCGTATGTTTGGATATGGTGACGTGGAAATACAAACTGCGGCAGAGTTGGGCGATTCAAAATATACGATGATACATGATCCTAAGATCTTAAAAGATATGATAACCCATGCACAGGAAGAATATAAAGCAACCCAGGTAAAGAACCAGGCACAGCAACTGGCGAATGCCATTAAACAAAGTATGCCTGCAGTATCGCAAAATAATATTTCTGTTTCTGATGAGATTGAAAAACTTTTTGGCCTGATGCAAAAAGGTGCTATAACGCAGGAAGAATATATTAATCAAAAAAATAAGCTCTTAGAAAATTAGTTATTTTGCTATAAAAATAAATTCGCTTCCGGATTTTTCCTGGTCTTTGCCAAAGCCAGCCTGTAAAGGCACAGTATCTTCAAGATAAGATTGAATGAATTTGTACAACATTCCGGAGCTTAGATATTTTTTTTCCTTAGCAGCTCTTCTTAATCCTTCTAAAAGAAAATAAGCGAACGGAGAATGTTGCCCATTATAATCATCTCCTACCTCTTCTGTTTTACTTCCCGCAGTTATGTATTTTCTTGTTGTCATCTGTAACTTTTTGCCAAGGGTCTTATCAGTAAGTCTGCCGGTTAAATTATAATTAATGTTCCCTCCCAGAGATTCGTCATTATCGCTAAAAGCACCGCTGAAGCAAACATCAAGCAATACAATGATTTGTTTTGCCCTGTAATTATCTGTAATATTCCTTAGTTGATTGAATGGGATATAACTCGTTAAAAAAGTATCTGCCCATAATGCTTTTGAATCTGCTGTCACAATAAATCCATCTCGGAAGATAGTGCTGTCGTAATATCCATGTCCAGCCAGGTACAATAAAAATTGATCATTTTCCTGCAAAATATTCCGGTAAGCATACAATGAATTGTATATCTGTTTTAATGTTGGATTTTTAAGTACTGTTGTTTTAAATCCAAATAAACCTGATAAAGTATCCGCAACAGAAAATGCATCATTAACAGGATTCTGCAGCTGATTCCATGTAGAAAATTTGTCTGTGCCAATCACCAGTGCATATTTATTACCAATAGAAGTTTTAGAATCTTTATCATCAGTTTCATTTTCCCCGGCACCTCTCGTATTTGTTTTTAACGATACATCTTTCGTAAAATAATATTGCAGGTCTTCTACAAATTGCTTTTCAAAAAAGAAATTAATATATTGTCTTTTAAAAGAACATTTGAATTGTTGATTTCGAAATTCATAAACTACATTCTCCCGTTTAAACGTTACATCACTGAACAGGTCAAAAATATTTGCATTATTATCTATAAGTAATGTAAAAAAATATAAGCCAGGCCCATGATCAATTTTCCCATTACAATTCACATCATCCAATCCTATACCGTCAGGTACAATTATTACCCTGTTCCGCTTTCTTATATCAGATATTACGGGATTTGATTTAATCATAGATTTTACAAATTCTCTTTTAAAATTTTCACTTGGCCCGGCTTCTGTAAACAATAGCTGCTTATCACATTTAATATAATCAAACAATTTTTTTACATTTTGCAAAGAGAGAACATCACTTTCATTAATACCTGACCGATCAAAAGGGCTTACCATTTTTGATATTGAGGGATAAAACCATGTTTCTTCGTATTGGCCATTTTTATTCAGAGGCTGGTTAGTTAACCCCGCAAAGAAAAATGCAAAGACATCATCATCTTTTGCCTCATTAATAATTTGATTAATTGCTTTGATAATCGAATCTTTAGTGGCCGACCTATCTAACAATAGCCATGTTTTACTTACTCCGCCACCTTGTTGAAGAAATGATTTATTCATTTTATCCGCAAACAACTCAGCGTCTTTACTGCAATTAGAAAATATTCCTGCGGCGGCAGTATAATTACTTATGCCAATTGATAAAATAAACAATCTTGAATCCCGGGAAATATTATTTGATTTTTTATCTCCCGGTATTTTAATATCTGTTGTAACAACTCCACCTAAAACATTCCTTTCAACTACACCGGCAATGGCGGGTGTTTGGCCCGGAGCAATTATTGCCATCTGTTGCTTTATTCCTGAAAATAAATTTGAATATTTTACTAATTGCTGCAATTTAAGGCTGCTGCAATATTTCTTTATTGCTAATGAAAACGAACGTTGTAAAGGCTCCTTGTCTCCAACAAAATAAGATTCTTCTTTATTAAGGCAGGACGTAATCATTATAAAGGGAGAAAGCCCGGCTTCGCTATCACTGATCTGTAAAAAACCACCACGCCCAAGTATACTTTGAGGATTAGAATTTTTTGGGCCGAAATGAGAAGCATCCATTGTAAAAAAGCACTGGCCGCTAACCCCAATTTTTTTCCTTATTCGTTGTATGATATTTATTAGTTCATAATCAATAATTGCATATGAAAGATCAGGTGTCTTATTATTCATTACTGCATCAGTAACATCCTCAACCGAAGGAGCATCAAAAGGCATAAAGACCTGCTTTAAGGTATCGGTTTGTAATTGAAAGCCACCTCCTGAAAAATGCAGGTAAACTGCATCGCCTTCTCCAGCATTTTTTAAAATCGCATTTAATGAATTGACGATGTTTTTTTTTGTAGCCTGTTCATCTCTTAAAATATCTATGATGGGGTCGGAAGCAAATCTTTTTATAAAATACTCTATATTATCTGCGTCTTCCCTGGAATTAACTTTTGGCCATGAAGGTTGCTCAGCATATGAACCGATAGAAATAATAAGTGCATAAGTTGGATGCGCTATTCCATTGTTTTTAAATGGATGAGCAACAGAAATCAGAATAAATGAAAAAGAAAATAAGACTGCAAGAAAAAATTTATACTTCATGCAGTAAGCTATGAAAAAGAATTCAAAAATGTAATTCCCAAACCGGGCTGATCGCTAAGGATCACTTTTCCATAATCAAAATTAATTCCTGTAGCTACATCCTCTGCCAGCAATAAAGGGCCATCCATATCAACATGATCGAGTAAAGGCAGTAAATGTGCAACTGCTGCACTGCCAACAGTGCTTTCATTCATACTGCCTGCCATCACCTGCATGTTTAGTTCTCTTGCTTTCGTTATCATTCGCCTTGCAGGTGTTATACCGCTGCACTTGGTAAGCTTTATATTAACCCCATGAAAATGTTCATGGCATTTCCCTACATCATTTTCTGCAACACAGCTCTCATCAGCAAATAACGGCAGTGGCGATCTCTCAAATAAAAATTTCATCCCTTCCCAATCATCTTTTGCTAAAGGTTGCTCAATTAATTCAATATTTAAATTTTTAAACGCACTGATTTTTTCCAGGGCCTCATCGGCCTTCCATGCTGCATTAGCATCAATTCTTATAACAGAAGATGTATGTTTTCTCAGTTCAGTAATTATTTCAACATCATGCTCAGTACCTAATTTTATTTTATAGATTGGCCAGGGATTTTCTTTCATCTTATCAACCATAACTTCAATTGTATCTATGCCAATGGTAAAATCAGTTACTGGTGTTTTTGAAATATCCAGTCCCCATAGCTTATACAAAGGTTTTCTTTTCATCTTCCCATAAAGATCCCATCCTGCCATATCCAAAGCACAAACCAAAAATGAATTTTTTGGAAAAAGATGATGGCAATAATGCCACCAGCGCTCGGGATCGATAAAAGAAAATTTCTCAATACTATTTTTTTTCGCTTCAAGGTCTTCAATCATTTTTTCAACCGGTATATCATAATAACTTATAGCGGGCGCTTCGCCATAACCCTTTATGCCAAAGTGTTCCAGCTCCACTATTAAAGTTGGCTGGTGTGTTTTTGTACCCCGTGAAATAGTAAAGGGATGTTTAAAGCGAAGATTGTACGCCCTGTATTTTATTTTCATGCTCTTGCGCTATCCGTAATTAAAGTTTTTAATTCTTTGGTAAAATCTTTTTGCCCCGCCAGTTCCTCTAATGGAATATGCATCCTGTATTTCCAAAAATGGTTTGCGTCGGAAGGTTGGTTAATTCTTTCTTCATGCGGATTCTCTCTGCGCAATTTTGCGCTCATACCCAGCAGATCCTGTATTTGAAAAATACTCCACATTGCAGGTGAATAAAGATGTTGTAAAATAATTTCTTTACTTATCATTGGCTCACATACATCAGGCGCTTTACCATAATGCCCCATAACATAATTATAAAACTTTTGTGTAAGCGCTCTATCTTCTTCCCACCATTCACGCAGGGTGCTCATATCGTGTGTAGAAGGAGTTACTACAGAAAGATACGGCGCTGCCTTAGGATGAAAGAAATCGCTTGCAGGATCTTTGGGCATGCGTTGAATTTCAAGACTTAAAATACCTGTCTGCTTCATTACTTCCGGAACACAGTGGGGAACCATACCAAGATCTTCTCCGCATATAAGCATATTAGTGCTTCGCTTCAGCGCAGGCAATTTCTGCATGGCTTCTTTTTCCCATAACACATCCTGCCTGCTGAAAAAATAATTTATATAGAGCGCCTGCAATTGCTTTTGTATGTCAGCATTAAGTTGTTGAAAGGAAGAAGTTTGCTGCATTGAAATCCTAAAATGGAATTGCTGCATTTGGGATCCTTCTACTTCAATTAAAATAATATTGCTTAACAGCTCGAACAAGCCCTGCTTAATCACCTCATTATTTTCTGCAGAAGATCCTTCAAAATATTTTTCAACTTTTCTTTGTGTATCAAACTCTTCTTTTAATTCATACAACCCATCGCTTTTTATATTTAAAAAGGTTTTTTTTACGCCGGCTATGCTTTCGCCAAACTGCTGCTGCAAAATATTTTCAGTGATAAACGGCTTACAATAACGGCTATAATCAAACCATATCCTGCTTTTATCAAACTCAGTTATGTGTATTGGAATGGCAGGAACAAATCTTCCTAAAATTCCTTCAACAGCATTGATGGGGATACTCCATATTCTAAAAAAACCAAGAATGTGATCTATGCGAAATGAATCAAAATAATTATTCATCTGCGCAAAACGGTTACGCCACCATGCATAATCATCTTCCTGCATTTTTTTCCAGTTGTATGTTGGGAAAGCCCAGTTTTGTCCTTTTATGGCAAAGTCATCAGGCGGTGCGCCTGCCTGTTCATTTACATTATATAAAGATGGATCAACCCAAACATCACAACTGTTGCGGGATACGCCGATAGGAATATCTCCTTTTAAAATAATTCCTTTTTTATGAGCATACTCGCTTGCCTCTTTTAATTGAAGGTGCAAATGATATTGAATAAAATAATGAAAACATATTTCATCATAATGAGGCTGAAGTGGTGAAACCAATTTTTGAATAGCATCCTCATTATATATTTTATTAGATTTCCATGTGGTGAAATCTGCTGTTTTATATTTATCTCTTAAAAATCAATAAGCAGCATACGGAACCAGCCACTCACGGTTCAAATCAAAAAAATCAAAATAATTAATATCGGTAAGAAATAGCTCTTTTTTGGCCTGGTATAATTCTCTAAGAACTGAAAACTTAAACTTCATCACTGCTTCATAATCCAGGTCTGGCTGTTGATCCAGGCTTTTTTTCTTTTTATTCAATGACTTTACCAACGAAGCATGCTGTGCGCCTGCAACTGAATCAAGATTTATATAAAGAGGGTGTAAAGCAAATGCTGAAATGGCTGCATAAGGATAAGAATCCTTTGCAGAATGCGTAGCAGTAGTATCGTTAACAGGAAGAAACTGCAGCAATTTTAATCCTGCCTGGCTTGCCCACTCCACTAACAATTTAATATCATTGAATTCACCGGTGCCAAAATTTTTTTTGCTTCTTAAACTAAATACGGGTATGGCCACCCCGGCGCCTCTCCAGCTTCTTTGTAAATGTATAAATCCATCATGTAAAACTATGGCCTGTTTTTTAACGGGTTCAATTTGCAAAATACGGTTACTTCCATCTTCATAAGTAAAAGTTTTACTTACGGAATTATAAATGCCATACTTATACCTGAGCGGAAAATCTTCTTTACTTAAATTTATTTTAATACTGAGCCAATTACCACCAGGCTTTAATGGTAAGAGTTTTTTTACATCCCAGTTTTTAAACATTTTTCCCGAACCGGTAATGCATACCCATTCGCCTGCATTTAATAATGGGGCTTTTACTTTAAACTCATGCGTGTAAAATTTTGCCTCTTTTAGTTTGGGCGCTTTAGTTTGCCGGGGCAGCAAAACCTGCTGAAAGGGCTTTGTATAAAAAGCATTCTCAATATTACTTTCAGAATTCCAGGTATCAATTAATATAATTTCTTTTGTGGTGTATATTTCTGTATCAATAATCCTGTCCTTGTCTGCATCTAAAATATCAACACTCCTTTCTTCCCGTAAAATATACCTGTAATTTATTTCTTCTTTACTCTTACCTGGAATTTCAATTGTGCCATACCAAAACTCATCATTTAGATAAGATAAGGCAAATGCTTCCGCAGCTTTATCGTTTCCCAGGGCATCAGTATTACCCGATACAAATATTGTTTGTCCATACCTTGTATGGTAGCGTAAATAAAAATGAATCCTCATGATATAGCTAAAGAGCGGCAATTTAAACAACTAAAAGAAAATAGTAACCCTTTAATAAATAAAAAACCCACATTTATATGTGGGCTTTGTTATAATTAAAAGGAAATTTAAAAAATACTAAGCGACTTGCCGAAAACTAAAAGTACAAAAACTAATGCGCCAAAGCCTATCCATGCAGAGGTTATCTTGTAACTTTCCTGTTTGGTTAAGTAGGCAATTAATACACCTATCGGTCCAAGAATAAGGCCCAAAAAAAGCCATAAAATGTCCACCCTGAAACTGCCATCCCCATCAATATAATCGGTTATTTTAAGGCCGGGATTTTTTTTAAGGTCATGCTTCATTCTCATTTTAGTAACCTTAAATGACATCCTTTGAAAAAAGTTAAGTTTTTTTCCTGTAAGGTCACTGAACTCTTTTACCGAAAGTTTTACAAACTCACTTGCATTCAAATATTTAGAAGATACTAAAGTAGAGGGCAATTCAGTATTGGCAACTGGCTTAATAACCGAAAATCCGTAGGCCATATTTACACCCGAAAAAGCATATATGCTGATGACAGCAAGTAACAAAAGTTTAATTTTTTTCATGGTAATAATATTTGGGGTTAAATGATGATACAAAGTAGAGCATTTTGTAATGACTGTAAAACTATTTTATACCCAATTATCAATAACCAATTGAACCATTTATTAGAAACCAACATTCCTGCCCCTGAAACGGGAAGAATTAATAGTGTTGCCAATACTGCCGCCAAAGCCTACACGATAATCTACACTTATTTTTTGCCCGTTCCTGGTACCTGCAACAACATCAAACCGAAGCACTTTAAAAATATTCTCCACTCCTGCAAACACTTCTGCATAGCTATTATTTTTATCAACATAAAAAACATTTGCGCCATTCAAAAAAGTCCAGTTAAGTTTTTTAAACAAAGGAATTTTATTTGACAGGAGACCATTTAAATGATGCTCAAAATTAAGTATGCTATAAAGATGCGCAGTTGTATAAGCTGAATAATAAGGAAGCAATTGAAAGGTGTTCATATATTCTTTTGCAAACTGCGATTCGTTGCCATTAAAGAACTGGTAATCCTGGATAAAAACTTTTTTGTTGTTTAAAAATCCTGCTATCGCAACTTTATATTTTATTGCACCGGCAAGTTTTAAATTAACACCATCAGATACAGTGAATTTCCATTTATCAAAATCAACATCACTGCCAAGCAGGTTATTGAAGCCATGAGAGAAGTTTAATGCAAATGTTGGATACTTAGAACCTATGGCAACTTTACTGTGCGGAAACTGTATGTAGCGCTGGCCGGGCTTTATGCTTACATCAACCGATGCTGTTAAAGCCTGGTGACGGGTAAATTGGGCCGGAAGAATTAAATAAGGATAATTGGGCGTTAGTTTTGATTTATTCTTTTTGATGATCACAAAATCCGTGGTATTGTCAAGAGGAATCCTGTCTTCATATAAAGCACTAACCTCAAAACGGAACCCGCTTTCATAGCGTTTTGTAAAAGATATATCGCCGAAAATATTTTTATAAATTTTTAAATTATTGTGGCCGAAAAATAATGTGCCAATAGAATTTCCTAATGCTGAAATATTACTTTCTTTATTAAACTGGCTTATCCTTGTTCCCCCGGAAAAATTCCATTCTTCTCTTTTTAATTTTTTATCCAGGCTCCAGTCCCTTGTTCTGAAGTTAACGCCCAGCCATGCGTTAAACTGTTTATCACTAAAGCCATAACGAACATTCCGGGTTACGGTTAGATTGGTTTTCCAGGCCTTGATATACTTCTGGATATTACCGTCAATATTTACCACCAGTCCTTCAACAGTATTATATTGAAGTGATTTTATTACAGCATCCTGGTGCCATCTGTAATTTCCTTTAGTTGCATAATGTGTCCTGTCGATGCCACTCCAGAATATTTGTTTAAGGGTAATTGGCCCCTGTTGTTTTTTTAAACTATCAATATTGCTTTTGCTAAGAACAGAATCTCTTTCATATTGATAAATACTGTCTTTTATTTTATAATCTTTTATTTCTTCAGGCTCCAAAGGCACAGGGCGGATACTGTCCCAATACGCGGTGTTTTTTTTGTTTACAGAAGTATCATACTTTATCACTATCCTGTCAAAATAGTTTTTAGGCAAGCGGGGATCAAGATTGTATTTGGAATACACGTTTATAAAATTTCCTATTGCATCAATACCAAACTGTTTAAAATTAAAGTGCACCAGCTGGTTTTTTACCCGCCATACATCGTTGCTTACGGCAACATGTATCTGTGTTAATTGAAGTGAATCTATGAGTTCAAGCTGCGAGGTTTTTGTAAGTAACAGGTCGCAGCTATGTATCCGCCAGTCACCTTCAGTAATATTTATAATACCTGAAAATACCGGCTCATAGCTTCTTTTAGCAATAACGCGGATAGAATTTATTTCCTTTCCATCTTCAAAAAAACTGCCCAGGAATTTATACCTGTAATAATTTAAAGCATTATCTGCAATGGGAGAAATAAAACCCCGCGGATTTATCCGCGAGGTGAACATTGAAACATTATTCTCATACAGGCTGATGAAAGTTGGAAAATTAAATCCAAAGCCATTGCTTCCGCTTTGCCTGCCCGATACCACCTCCAGTTTCACTTTACCCGGTTGCTGCATGGCAACTTTTGTAATTGATTCTGATAAAAAAATAATTCCCTTGCCGGTTGAATCAAGACGCATTTCTTTTTTGTCTGCATCAGGCACTTTTTGTCCTAATATCCTGTCGGGCATACTTCTTAATTTAACCAGCCCTTTAATATATGCCTCGCACTCAAATGCTTTTACCTGGCTGTTATAAAAAGATCTTTTCTTAATTGCCTGCCGTATAATTTCATAAGCCGGATCTTCATCGCCGCTTTTTACAATTATTTCTTTCATCTGAAATTTTTGCAGGGAAAGAATAAAGATTATTTCTTCATCATCTTTTCCTACTGTGATTTCTCTTTCCTGTTTTCCATATCCTACATGCTGGCAAACCAATGTATAAGTGCCTGCCTGTACATTGAAATGAAACCTGCCTTCACTATTTGCTGTAACCCCACGGGTAGTACCTTTTATAAATACAGAAGAGAATGGAAGAAGATTGCCCTGCTCATTAAATACCGAGCCATAAATGCTTTGCGCAGAAGAAGCAAGAGAAAAAGAAGCAAGAGAAAAAAATAACAGGGAAATAAATATTGAATTCCGCGGGATATGAAAATGCATCAACGAATTTAAACAGAAATCAGTAAGAAGGTGAAACCTTTTTCTTTCTCAGAAAGCTTCCGGTCATTGCCGCAAAGCCGGCAACCAGTCCACCAATCAATGCAGTAGCAAGCATTAGTAAATATGGGCTGTCAATTTTTAAAATAACCAATGATACTTTATGTGCAAGAATATGCTCATTGCTGCTGCTTATCCAAAAACTTAATACACCCCATAATAAAAACAATGCAAGAAATCCTGTGAGAAAACTCATTCCTGCTGATTGCGCAATTAATGCAGCAACTATAAAAGCAACAATCGCAATGCTCCACCATGGAAAATACAGGCAGGCGGCAAAGCTTAACAATGCAATGAGGATTATTGATACTATGAATTTCATTTTACTATTTTTAGCCTCACCCTCATTCCCTCTCCTATAAAGAGGGAGGCCAGGGATTTGGAAGCGATGAACTTTTGTTTTTTACATTTCAACATTATCCTCAATATTCAATTGCATATCTAACTTATTTAGCGAACGTTATTTTCCCTTTTACACGTTTATCGCTTTCTTCAGATTGCTTCATTACCCAGATGGCATAATATTTTCCTGCAACCCAGGTATCAATAAAATTGTCGTAATATTTGCTGCCTGGATTTCCGCTTTGCCCGCCGGGATAAACGCCATAAGCTTCTGTTTGCGGTGTTAATGAAACTATCATTCTCCAGCTGGGACCATGATTGGACTTTGCAGCATTAATACAATGCGTTCCCCCGCCAATTGGTAAATGAAGCCTGCTGAAGGGGTCTAACTTAGTAAGGTGCACCACTTTGGTATCTTTATACTTTGCCCATTCAAGCCTGCCTTTGCTTTCAGCATCTTTTAATTCAACAACAGCTTTTTTAAATGAAGCCGTCACCTCATCCGCAAGTGTTTCTGTTGGTGATGTATTTATATCGTCTAAAAATTTAAATGCAGAATCTTTTAATATTGCTTCCAGTAAAGTGCTTTCATAGGGTTTCATAATAGTTTTAGGAGCTTTGGCAAATTCATCGTTCCACACGGTATCCTCAAAATGCGCCCATGTTAAATAAAATACTGTAGCGCCTTTGGAAGTAACATCATTTCTGAAATCCCATGTTCTTAAAATATTAAAATATTTTTTTTCTTCCGCACTCAATTCATTCTCTTTCATATTTTTCAAAAACACGGGTGCTGCCATTTCTGCAAATACATTATAATTATCTGTTTGCAATTTTTTTATATCATCTACAGTAATATTATTCATTGCGTTTAACCGGCGGTTAATAGTAATGCCACGATAAGGTGTATACCCGCTGCCAAGATAATAAGGATAGGTAGAATCAGCAGGGCGTTGATTGGCACTGCTTACAAAATTTCTTTCCGGATTATATTGAAACGGCGTTTCATCCATTGGTATCATTGCCTGCCACATATAGCTGCTGTCAGTGCCGGGCATTATAAAATCCCCCTGCCCTTTCCATTTGGCCGGAAATTCTCCCTGTGTTCTTATAGCAATGTCACCGCTCTTTGTTGCGAAAACACAATTTTGTCCCGGTGTATGAAGATTCACCACAGCTGCTGAATAATCTGCATAATTTTTTGCACGGTTAAGCATGTTAAATATTTTCAGCTCATTACTCGGGTCATGTGCTTTCCATCGCACTGCATAATCTCTATTGCCCGTTGTTTTATTACCTGTAAAATTTTTATCAAACATTACGGGTCCAAAAACTGTGTAGGCAACTGTATCAATATAATCAGGTTTACCTTTTATTTTTATTGCCTCAAATCTGAAGTCAGTTTTTTTCCATTCATTATTAAACCAATATTCCTGCCTGCTCTCATCTTTAAATTTAATTTCATAATAATCTCTTACATCTCTTCCGCCATTTGTAAAGCCAAAAGCACAGCTGTCATTAAACCCTATTATAATGCCGGGGGAGCCTGGAAAACTTACACCATACGCATTAAAGTTTGGTGTAGATATCTGCATTTCATACCAAAGCGACGGAAGGTTTAAACCCAGGTGTGGATCGTTTGCTAAGATTGGGTAGCCGCTTTGTGTTTTCTTTCCGCTTACAGCCCAGTTGTTGCTGCCATTATCTTTATCAGGTTTTTGTTCAGTAAGAGATATTGGTGAAGTATTATTAAAGTATAATGAATCTGCTGTGGCCGGAATTTTAAGTTCAACTTTTGGTTTTGAATAAACGGTACCCTTTGGAATAATTGGATCAGCAGAATCGGGGATAGCAGGATATAGCTTTGCAAAATCTTCTTTTGAAAAAAAATTTTTTGCATTGGTCATCTCAAAATCATTTTCATGCGCTGCCAGGTCATATGCCATATATTTTAAAAACAAAGCTGTTTTAAAATTATTCCATTTTTCAGGCTTGTATCCAATCAACTTATACTCAATAGGTAAACTGCTCTCGTTTAAACTTTCAATCCAGGCATTTACCCCGGCGGTATAGGCATCACATTCCGACTTCATTACCGTGTCTTTTTCAACTTCCCGTAAAGCATTTTCTGCGGCATATACCATCCCCAGTCTTCTAAATTCCCTGTCATGATTTAATGCAACGTCACCCACTATTTCACTGGCTCTGCCTGCTGCGGCATGTGTTTGCAACTCCATTTGCCACAAACGAAACTTAGCATGTAAATAGCCCTGAACAAAATATGCATCGTTTTCCTGCTCAGCAAAAATGTGGGGTACAAGGCGGTCATCTAAGTAAACATTTACTTTACCCGTAAGCTGGGGAAAAGAAAGGTTTGCAGTAAAATCTTCATTAACCGGCTCGGCATTTTGCCATATGCCATGTTGAGGGCTTAACAATTTACCCAAAGGCGCCGGCAGCAGTAAAGAAGTATTCAGAATAATAATTAATGCTGCTGTAATAAAACCGAAAATAATAAAAGGTATAACTCTCATAAATGATTTGGTAATGTAAAATAACATAAAAAAGTAACCAGTGATAAGTTATCGGTAATAAGTTGTAAGTATTTTTGAGCATGGATATTTCACAGGATACAAAGAATATTTTAGGATTGCAATTGCCCACTGACCCACGATGGGTTGACCTGGCAAGTATTTCCCTGGAAGATATTTTAACTGACCATGCTTACTGCGAGCAAAAGGCTGCCAACACCTGCATTTCTCTTATAACAAAATATAGTGATAAAGATGATTTAGTTAATGAGCTTTCTCCAATTGTAACAGAGGAATGGGGCCACTTTCGTTTGGTGCTTGCTGAATTAAGAAAAAGAAACCTGCAGTTGGGCAAACAACGTAAAGATGAATATGTAAATAAACTTTTAGCGTTTCAAAAAAAAGGTGGCAACCCTGAAGAACGGTTTTTAGACCTCCTTTTAACTATGGCTTTAATTGAGGCACGCAGCTGTGAACGTTTTAAACGATTAAGTGAAGGGCTGGCGGATGAATACATGAGAAATTTTTACAGGAAGTTTATGGAAAGCGAGGCCGGTCATTATACCTTGTTTATAACCTTGGCAGAAACCTATATTGCAAAAGAAAGAGTTAGGGTAAGATGGAAAGAGTGGCTTGCCTATGAAGCAGGTGTAATACAAAATTTAGAAGTTAGAGGAGACAGGGTACATTGATTTATACAAAAAATAACTTTACGTTATACAACTGCCCCGGTTATTAAATATATTTTTGAGAATATTTTTTAATCATTAACCACTGAACCACTAATGAAATTATTTATTATTGCAGCACTGCTGCTTATTTCAATTTCTTCTTTTGCCCAAAGTAATATTTTAAAATCCACCCGTAACAGTGCAATAAAAATAGATGGCGATGCATCAGAATGGAGCCAACCTCTAAGGTTCTATGATAAGGATACCAAACTATTTTTTGATTTCTCTAACGATGATTCTCATTTATTTCTATGCTTTCAAACTAATGATAATGCAGAGCAAATGAAAATCATGCTTGCAGGAATGACAGTTACATTAAAGATAAAAGGCAATGGTAAAGCTTCCATAAAGTTTCCCCTGCAGCAAGCTGAAAAAAACATGATGCAGGTGAAAGGCTTTAAAACAAAAGATGGAGTAATTGCGGCAAATGATAACTCAGGAATAAACGTTTCAATTGGCCGAAGTGATAATAACCTGGCATATGAAATTGCAATCCCATTAAAAGAATTATCAGGAGATGATTATATAAAAGACTTTGATAAAGACCTTGAGCTTACAGTGGAAATTCATCCTTTAAAACAACCCGGTTCAGGTGATGAAAAAAACTATTCAGGAGGACAAGGTGGTGGCAGAGGAAAAATGGGTGGTGGTGGTGGCGGACAAGGCAGAGGTGGCGGGCAGAGAAATGATGAAAGCAGCCCCGAACATAATACAGATAGAACAAGTATGTCTGAAAAAACAGAATTCAAACAAAAGTTTACGCTGACAAAATAAATTGTATCCATATTATTTGCAGGCAGGGTTTTTGAGACACCCCGTTCATGGCAAACCAGGCGGATATTTCTGAGGTAAATATATCGGAAAGAAAAAGTGAGGGATGGATAAATAAGATCTCCTCTACATTTCCTGCATTGCAAAGCAGGAATTATAAATTATATTTTAGCGGGCAGTTATTTTCACTTATTGGTACCTGGCTGCAAATTGTTGCAGAAGGCTGGCTTGTTTTAAAACTAACTAACTCTGCTTTTCTTATTGGCCTTGTTGCCGCTCTTGCCACACTTCCTTCGCTTTTATTCACACTTTTTGGAGGAGTGATCGTGGACAGGTTCCCTAAAAGAAAAATATTATTGATAACGCAATCATGCGCTATGGTACTGGCATTAATATATGGAACGCTTACTCTTTTAAACGTCATCACCATTTGGGAAATAGGACTATTGGCTTTTTTATTAGGATTAGTTGGCGCTGTAGATGCACCGGCACGACAATCTTTTGTATCGGAAATCGTAAATAAAGATCAGCTTCCGTCAGCCATTGCACTTAACTCAGGGGCATTTAATTCAGCACGGGTCATTGGTCCCGGTATTGCCGGAATTTTAATTGCGATAACAGGGCCAGGCGGTGCATTTATAGTTAACGGATTAAGTTATATCGCTGTTATCATTGCTTTATTAAATATGCAATTAAACAAAATTTCGGTACGCAAAAAGCAAAATGCATTTACCGCAATTAAAGACGGCTTATCATACTCATTTGCTCACCCGATCATTCGTACACTCATAATTCTTACAGGTATCTCTTCCATTTTTGGATGGTCGTACACCACCCTTATGCCATACATAGCACATAATAAATTTCATTTAGATGCCGCAGGATTGGGCTCTTTATATGTTGCCACGGGGTTGGGGGCTTTACTGGCTACTGTAATTATTTCGATATTTTCCAAAAAAGTTTCGCCGGTTACATTTATAATAGGCGGCAATATGTTGTTTGCTGTAAGTCTTCTTTTATTCAGTAATATAAAAAATTATCACATAGCACTGGTATTGCTATTTATTGCAGGTATTGGTTTAATAAGCCAGTTCTCTACTATAAATACTACCATACAAAGTTTAGTGAAAGATGAATTTAGAGGGAGAGTAATGAGTATTTATGTATTAATGTTCTTAGGGCTTGCCCCCATTGGTAATTTTGAAGTGGGATGGCTGTCAGAAAAATGGGGAACTGATTTTGCGATAAGCTTCGGTGCTGTAGTTGTTTTTATTTCAGGACTTACGATTTATTTAGCAAGAAATAAAATAAGAGAAGCGCATGCTGAATATAAGAGCGAACAAATAACTCATCCTGCATAACATAGGAATAATCGTTAAAAAATTAAAACAAAAGTTCCTCCAATAATAAGCAAGGCGCCAACAGTGGTTTTCATCGTTAAAGGTTCTCCTAAAAAAATTACGGCTAAAATAATCGCTATTGCGACGCTCATTTTATCAACCGGCGCTACCTGCGAAACTTTCCCCAGTTGCAATGCCTTAAAATAAAATATCCATGATAACCCCGTTGCAATACCTGAAAGACACAGGAATAAAATATTTTGTTTTGATAGTGTGCTTATAGTTGAAGTGCTGCCCCTGAAAAATGCAATGCCCCATGCAAGAATTAGAATAACAACTGTCCGGATAGCAGTCGCCAGGTCTGTATCAACTCCTTTAATTCCAACCTTGGCAAAGATGGCTGTAAGGGCTGCAAATAATGCAGAGAGTAAAGCATATATCCACCACATATAAATAGGTTTTTAGTTTTAATTTATTCCTTTAAAGAATGGCGCTATTAATTCATAAGAATGAATTTTAGCAGCGTTGTCATAAATATAGGATGCCACCATTATTTCATCCACACCCGTATCATCTAAAAAAGTTTGCAACCTTTTATGAACAGTTTCTGCACTGCCAATAAAAGTGTATTGCATCATCTGCTTTACTGCTGCCTCTTCATATTCGCTCCAAACGCCATCCATACTTTTTATTGGAGGTTGTAGGGGCATTCGTTTATTGGTTACAATGCCCATAGCAAGGCGGTAGAAAGAACTGGCAAGATATTGTGCCTCCTCATCCGTATCGGCTGCAATTATATTTATGCAAGTCATTGAATAAGGTTGCTGCAATTCGCCGGAGGGTGTAAACCGCTGGCGATATAATTTTAATGCCTCCTGCAAAAGTGCAGGTGCAAAGTGAGCGGCAAATGCGAAAGGCAAACCCAGTACGGCAGCCAGTTGTGCACTGTAAGTACTGGAACCTAAAAGCCATATAGGTACTTGTGTTCCTTCGCCCGGTATAGCACGAACTTTTGTTCCGACGCTTCGTGGCGCTAAATAATTTTTGAGTTCTATAACATCCTGCGGAAAGTCATCTATATTGCCATTTAAATTTCTGCGTAACGCAAAAGAAGTAAGCTGGTCTGTGCCTGGCGCCCTGCCTAACCCAAGGTCAATTCTGCCGGGATAAAGTGATTCCAGCGTACCGAATTGTTCTGCAATAATTAATGGTGCATGATTGGGAAGCATAACGCCGCCTGCGCCTACACGAATGGATGAAGTGCCCGCAGCTATGTAGCCAATTAATACCGATGTTGCAGAACTGGCAATGTTTTCCATATTGTGATGTTCGGCAAACCAATAACGGTTGTAACCCAATTGCTCTACACGCTTTGCAACCTGCAGGCTCTTTCTGAAAGAATCTGCGGGAATATCTCCCTGTACTATTGTTGCCAGGTCGAGCACACTTACGGGTATGTCACTTAATTTTTTCTTCATGTATTTTTTTATGTCTATATCCTTTACAAAAATGCTTCCTAAATACTAAACATGACAGGGTAACAGCATTTACAAAAAAATTTATTAAAATTGTACTTCAAACCATAATAATTTTCTCACACATTTGTTATTTTATACTTACACAAAATATTAAACGTTCATAGTTGGAACGGGCATTGCTATAATTATAGATTTATTAATTTTTTATAAGAATGAGCACTAATAAATTCATGTTTGCTACGGGAATTGAAAACAGCTACCCTACTATTACTTTAGCCGACGGTACAATTAAGCGGGTAGATGAAATGGAGAAGACCGGCCATTATAAATATTGGAAAGATGATTTCAGACTGACTAAAGAAATGGGTATTGAGCATCTCCGTTATGGCACTCCATATTTTTCTTTACACCAGGGCCCGGGAAAATACGACTGGAGCTTTAGTGATGAGGTTTTTAATGAAATGAAAGAGCTTGGCATTATTCCCCTGGTTGACCTTTGCCACTTTGGCGTACCTGACTGGATAGGAAATTTTCAAAACCCAGACTGGCCTAACTATTTTGCTGAATATGCTGAAGCCTTTGCAACGCGTTATCCTTATTTACAGTTTTATACTCCCATAAACGAAATATTTATTGCTGCAATGTTCAGCGGGCAATATGGCTGGTGGAATGAATGCAAAAGCGATGAACGCTCATTTGTTACCGCCTTAAAACACTTATGCAAGGCAAATGTGCTTGCCTCCAAGGCTATCTTAAAAGTTCAGCCTGATGTGTATTTTATACAGAGTGAATCATCAGAATATTTTCATGCTGAAGACCCAACCTGCCAGCCGCAATGCGATTTTTTAAATCAAAAAAGATTTCTTTCTCTCGACCTTACCTACGGACATTCAGTTGATGTAACCACTTATAAATATTTAATGGAAAACGGGATGACGGATGAGGAATATACATGGTTTCATCAAAACCAGATGAAAGATAAAAGCCGCTGCATAATGGGTAACGATTATTATATAACCAATGAACACATGGTTCACCCCAATGGCAGCACAAGCCCGGCCGGAGAGATATTCGGATATTATGTTATTACCCACCAGTACTTTCGCCGTTACCGGTTGCCGGTAATGCATACTGAAACAAATATTACCGAGCCATTTTCTGTACACTGGCTTCGCAAGCAATGGGCAAATGTGTATCGCTTAAAACAGGATGGAGTACCCATAGTAGGTTTTACATGGTATAGCCTCATTGACCAGGTTGACTGGGACAGTGCATTGCGTAATGACGATGGCATTGTAAACTCACTGGGCCTTTATGATCTTGATAGAAAGATACGCCAGGTAGGAATAGAATATAAAAACCTTATTACCCAATGGCAGGATGTACTGGCAAGGGAAAGCTTTGGTGTACATATTTTTTAAATTCATTTTGAACTTAAACAAAAATTTGGTTGGCAATAATAAGCGCTTCTTCCAATGCTGCTCTATCTATACCAGGCAGCAAACTTTTTTCTTCAAAATATGGTATCAGTAATTCTGAATTTATATTCCCTACCAGGTCATCATTTGCCATAGGGCATCCGCCAATTCCCTTTAAAGCGCCATCAAATCTTTTACAGCCGGCCTGTAATGCAGCATCAATTTTCTCTTTCCAGTTAGCGGCTGTTGAGTGTAAATGAACACCTATTTCGATAGCAGTATATTTTGGAATTAAAATATCCAGGATAGAGGAAACCTGCGCCGGCAAAGCCACCCCAACTGTATCAGCCATTGAAATAATTTTTATTCCCAAATTAATAAGTTTATCAACCCATTGCATTACAATTTCTTCATTATAAACATCGCCATAGGGATTGCCAAATCCCATAGAAATATATACTACCAGTTGTTTCTTATTCTTTATGCAAATCTCCTGTATCTGCCCTACTGTTTGCAGCGATTCTTCGATGGTGCTATTGGTATTTCTTTTTTGAAATGTTTCAGAAATGGAAAAAGGAAATCCCAGGTAAGTAATCTCATCAAAGGCTACGGCTTCTTCTGCTCCCCGTAAATTAGCTACAATGGCCAGAAGCTTTGTTTTACTATTTGCCAATTGCAAACTGCGTATTACTTCTTTAGTATCTGCCATTTGCGGGATTACTTTTGGCGAAACAAAACTTCCAAAATCTATAGTGTCAAAACCAACTTTTAATAATGTATTTATATACTCTGCTTTTTTTGCTGTGGGAATAAAATGCTTCCATCCCTGCATGGCATCCCTCGGGCATTCAACTAAATGAATTTTATTTTCCATCAAATGCAATTTAACAGTAAAATACTTGCGGCAAAACTCTTTAAATACGAAATTTACTATTGAAAGGTAATCTTGTGAAATTTTTATCGCTCATTTTTATTTTATTATTATTTCATTGTGCCGCATTCAGCCGTATGGCAGTTGATTCGATAAAATATAATTATAATAGCGAGGCTTATTATAAAAAAACCGGGATAAATATTTATATCATTTCAAAAGATAAATATTTTAATTTCACCAGTCGCATTATTGTTTGGCAAACCAAGCTGGTAGCATTGTTTCATAGCAAAAAAATGAAGGTGATATTTGCCACCTCCACTGCCGATGCCGGGGAAAAAATAGCAGCATTAGTACAGAAACATAATTATACTATCAATAATTTATGGTTTGATTCTCACGGAAAATATAGGAAAGGCTATTCATCCTTTATGATAGGAGTTGATGAATATTATTATAAAAATATATCGGATACCAATCATATCTCCTCTCTCAAAAAAATTGCCTCCTATTGTAACAGTCATACTAACATTGGTTTGGGTTCATGTTTTGCGGCCGCAGATTATACTTTTCCTGTTTTAAGAAACGGGACTTACGAAAACATGCATGGCGACTCATTACTAAGAGGCATGGGAAATATTTTTAAGGAGAGTACTGTTTATGCCTGCAAAAGCTGGGTGATGGCAAAGCCCTGGATATTGGGTAGCAAAAATGCTTTAGCAGGTTACCCGTTGGACAGGCAATATAAGGATACCATTTTTTTACCTGTATGGAACCGTATGGGCACATGGGATAAGTATTCTGCCACTTCTCATGAAATAGAAACTATTAATACTGTTTACCTGACAAACAATGGTGAAATTTTAGTGCAGGATAAATCATACCTCGCTCAAAAAAAAGCGCAAAGAAAACTGGCAAGAAATTTAAAAAAATTAAGGCCTGATCTTTATGACCTGTCAATGTAACACTGCATTTTCTTTTATACAAAGTTTTTACCAGTGAAATAAAAACTGCTGAATGGTTTTTCGATCCATTTACTACACTATATTTTTAAACAAGCCAGTGGCATGAACAAATAATAATTTAATCTTTTCTAAAAAAAGCTTATTTTACTTTTATAAAACTGCTGTGAGATGACTTTTCGAAAAGCCATAGCATCTGACAATGGGCAATTGCTTGCTCTTACCAACGCCACACCTATGCAGGGAACAATATCCATCTGTATAAAAAGAGAGCCCGACTTTTTCGCATTACTTAATAAGAAGGGGAAGCCTTACGTAATTGTTGCTGAAGAGGATAGCAAAATCATAGGATGTGTTTCAATAGTAAAGGAAGAAATGATTTTATTAAATAATCCGCAAGTGTTTTATTATTTGTGCGATCTTAAAGTTCATCCTCATCATCGAAATAAAAAAATCGCAACAAAGCTGTGCCACGAAATGCACAATTATTTACTAGATAATGACGCAGACTGGATGTTAAGCCTGGCGGCTAAAGGCAACAACAAAGTAATGCCAATAATGCAAGGTAAGTCCGGTATAGACGGATCTCAATCCTTGGGGACATTTATAATGTACCAATTACTCCCTAAAAAAAATATTAGCCTGAGTAAAAAATATCGAATAGCAGTATATGATAATGTGCCTGCTATAATAAACTTGTATAATGAATATAATAGCAAGTACGTTCTTCACCCTGTAATATCTGAAGAAAGCCTAAAAGATTGCAGGCATATAGTAGCATTTGCAAATGATAAAATAGTTGCTGCAATAAGTTTATACGATCCTGTATATTTTAAACAAAATGTTGTTATCGCATTACCGTGGTACCTGAATATTACAACAAAACTAATGAGGCTGATGAAGCCGGTGTTCAAATTTCCTCCTATACCCCATACAGGTGAGGCTATTAAAATTTTATATGCAAAGGCTTATGCTTTTTTAACCGGATACGAGGATGCATTTATTGAACTTATCCGGTATGCCAGGATGCATGCATATCAAAATAAATACACTTTTTTTTCTATAACATTTCATGAAGCAGATAAATTAAAAGAACTTATAAAAAATATGCCGTCATTTACATTTAGATCGCATGAGTTTATAGGCAGTTTAAAAAACAATACAGGTGTATTAAATAAAATAAAAGAAGGTAATGTGATCGAGGATTTTTCATTAGTATGAATTTTATCACCATAAAACTACTATTATGAACACAACAACTCTCACTCCGGAAAAAACTGAAATTTACTGGGATGTAGTAACAGACATGCTTTCGCAAGCCATTACAGGCGAGCTGGTAGGCATGTCGAACTTTGCGACCTTAACAGGAACCATTGATGATGTGCATGAAAAAATGGAATGTGCAGAGCATGCCAATTGTGAACGTGGCCACGCCGAAGGATTTATACATTTGGCAAAAAAATACAAGCTGCCTGTAAACATTAATATGGATGGCTATTACTGGAAAAATGTTAGAGAATGTTTTTTACGATGGGCAAATAAGCCTGATTTTATCGGTTGCATAATCATCCAGGAAGTAATTCTGGAATGCTTTGCTGTATCCATGTATAAAGATGTTGGTAATGCATTAGAAGACCATGAGATAGGACAGCTATTTTTATGCATTTCAAAAGAAGAAGAAGAGCATATAGAACATTCCATTGATATTTTACAAGCCGAACTTGATAAAGATTACGCAGGGTTTATACAAAAAGTGGAAGACATTCATAATGATTGTATGACGATACTCGCTGAGTGGTCGGCAACAGTTGATCTAAAAGGACATTGTGGTGTATGCAGGGGTGAGTGTATGAAAAACTCTTTGTATGCCGCAGGAATGGATATTAAATCCCTGCGTGGCAATGCAATTAATTTATATTTAAAAACACTTGACAGGATAGGCATACCAGGTACAAAAAGTTTACAATGGATAGCGAATCTTCCAATGTAGCATTTGCACTTATCGGCCACCAGGATTCATGGCAAAAGATCAGCGGTTTTGTTAATCTTCTTCGGAATACTTCGCAGGAAGCTGAAATAGAAAAACAGAAGATAGCAGAAGTATATTCCTATTTTCCGCCCTGTGCAATATTTGATATTGACGTAAGATCAATAACAGGTATAACAGCAAAGGGGAAATACATCGAGACATTTATTTCTCCGGATGAACTTACGCTAAAACATTGGAAAAATAATATCTCTAAGGTAAAGCAAGCTGCTGATTGCGCCTCAAATTTACAAGCAGGGATTGCAACACTTGGAGGATTTACATCAATTGTTCTGGAAGGAAGGGTTGATATGCTGAACGGAAATTCAAAGACTTGTTTTACTACCGGTAATACTTTAACTGCAGCATTTATTGTAAAAGCAATTGAAAAAGCTTGCAAACATTTTAATAAAGAATTAAAAGATCAAAACATTTTAATTATCGGGTCAACAGGTGATATTGGCTCGGCATGTGTAAAATATTTTTCAGCAAAAGTAAATACACTGCTGCTTTGCGCAAGACAGCAAAATTTATTGTATCAGCAGCAAAAAGAACTGTTAGAAAATAATATTTCTGCAAAAGAGTCAGCAGATGTTACAACACTTTTGCCGGAGGCTGATATAATTATTGCAATAGCAAGTTCTATAATTGAAAATTTTGATCCGGCATTATGCAAAAAAGATGTGATCATTTGCGATGCAGGTTATCCAAAAAACTTAATTGATAACCTTTCTGAAGATCTTAACGAACGGCTGTTTTGCGGAGGGATGGGAATTGTAAATGGTGGCTATGATTTTACGCCTTCCTTTCACCACCAATTGTACAATTTCCCTATTCCCAATATTGGCCATGGTTGCCTTCTTGAAGCCGTTGTGCTAAGTTTTGAAAATAAAAATATTGCATATTCAACCGGCAAAGGAAATATTTCACCGGAAAAGATTGAACAGATGTATGATATGGCACAAAAACACGGGATCAGAGAAGCTCCATTTTTTAATACTCTTAGAGTATGGGATTAAATTAAACTTATGAAAAGTAAAATCAATGACCAGGTGCCTCTATCAACGCTGATCTTTACGCTTAATTGGGAAGATCCTGAAAGTGATGTAAGGGCAATAGATATGAAAGAAGGACAAACATTAATGACCATCACTTCAGGTGGCTGTAATACCTTAAATTTTTTACTTCATGCTCCTGAAAAAATATATGCTGTTGATATTAACCCGGCCCAAACATGCGTAATGGATTTTAAAATAGCAGCCATAAAAAATCTTGATCATCATGAATTTATTTCTTTGCTTGGACTGATAAAATGTGACAAGCGTTTGGAGTTATTTTCAAGAATACAACATGATCTTTCAGAAGAGTCTAAATTATTTTGGAATGCCAATAGTAAGCTGGTAAAAAAAGGAATTCTTTTCAATGGAAAATTTGAAAGGTTTGTAAAGCTTGCCGGTAAAATGCTAAACTTTATACAAGGGAGGAAAAAAGTTGAAAAATTTTTCTCCTTAGAAACCCTTATTGAACAAAGAGATTTTTATAATAAAAGATGGAATAATAAAAGTTGGAAATTGATATTTACTGTAATGTTCAACAAAAAACGGTTGGCAAAGAAAGGATTGGTAGCAGAATATTTTCATTTTGATGATGGAGCACAAACCTTTTCTGAAAGCTTTTACAACAGGGCATCAAAAGTATTATGTGATATACCTGTAAAAAGTAATTACTTTTTATCAGCATACTTTACCGGAAAGTATAATAGTGAAAACGAGGTCCCCCTATATCTTAAGGCCGAAAATTACGAAAAGATAAAACGAAATATAAACAAGATAGAAGTGATAACTGCTGACACAAAATATTGGCTGGAAAAAATGCCTTGTTCCTGCATAGACGGCTTCTGCCTTTCCAATATCTGTGAGCTAATGAGTGAAGAAGATACTAAAAAACTTTTTACAGAAGTGGCTCGTACTGCGAAGCCCGGTGCCAAAATATGTTTCAGGAATTTAATGATACCAAGAGAAATTCCTGAAGAACTACAAAACATTATAAGTAAAAATAAATGCGTAAGCGAAAACCTCCTGGCAACTGACAGGTCGTTTGTGTATTCAAAGGTTGCAGCATATGATGTTATTAAAAAATAATTGTAAAAGATCATAAACAAATAAATATGAAAACTTTATTTGATCCTGCCATCAACCAGGAAATTCTTGACCGGGTTGAAAGATTAACGCCTTCCTCAAAACCGGTGTGGGGTAAAATGAGCGTAGAAAAAATGTTGGCACATTTATACCTTGCGTTGCAGGTAAATTTTGGAGAATTAAAATTAAACAAGAGTTTACTGGGTATATTCTTTCGCGGTATATCGAGAAGAATTTTATTGGGCGAAAAGCCATTTCCAAAGCATTTGCCTGCTGACAAAAAAATATTGCCGAAAGAAGTGGCCGTCTTTTCTATAGAAAAAGCAAAAGTAGAGCAGATAATTAAAAGATATATTGAATCAGTAGAATCAGGTCTCTCAAAAAATTCGCATAATATTTTGGGAAAGATTTCTCCACAGGAATCTTCTTTCATTTCTTATAAACATCTTGATCATCACTTAAGGCAGTTTGGAGTTTAGTAATACAAATATTATTATAAAATATGGAAGTATTAACTACAAATAAAAAATTTACAATTCCCAATGCTATAAATATTATAGCTGTAATAATATTATCTTTTTTATATTTTATCCTGCTCATAACAGCTTCCAAACAACAGCATTGGTATTGGATGATAGGGATTTCCATTTTATTCGGAATAATAATGATACCGGTTTATACGCTTATACATGAAGCTGAGCATAATATCATAAATTCCAACCTGTTTATAAACAACCTTTTGGGAGGATGGTTATGTTGCTTGTTTATAGCTCCCTTTAGTTTTTTTAAGCATTGTCATTTGCGTCATCATAAAAAAAACAGGACAGATCTTGAGATGTGGGATCTGTATTATGAACACCAGGATAAATGGAAAAAATATGGTAAACTTTATTTTGTTTCTATCGGCTTTGGATACCTGAGTGTTGTTTTATCTGTCATACTTTTTTCTTTTGCCCCCAAATTAATTTATTCAGACTTTTTTACAAAGCAAACAGAAGCTGCCGGGTTTTTGCAAGGAAGTAACACCATAAAAAAAATAAGGGTGTTTAAAATAGAAAGTATACTGGTAATTATTTTCCATGTTGTATGTTTTTATATTTTTAAATACAACTGGACAGCCTGGGTTAGTTGTTATTTAATTCATGGATTTATCTGGTCGTCTCAAAATTATGTGAATCATGCTTTTAGCCCCAGGGATATTATTAATGGAGCTCATAACCTTAAAGTACCCACCTGGCTAAAATTAATATATCTTAATTTTAATCTCCACCTTGCTCATCATCAAAATCCCAAAATACCCTGGATACATTTGCCCGATTTTATTAAAGATGAAAATCATAAAATAAGTTTTTTTAAAAACTATATAAGGCTTTGGAAAGGCCCCATAATCACAACTGAACCTGATCCATCAAAAGATATAGAATAGATATTATTTCTTTTCATCGAACTTATTTGATTTCTTTTATAATAAGATATATCCCACCTCTTGCACGCAAAGTAATATTCGGCTCTACCTTTGGCACGTACCCCGCCGGCACATCAAATTCAAAATGCCTGCACAGGCGGCTTACTACTATTTGCATAACCATTGTTGCAAAATTATTCCCTAAACAAAGTCTTGGTCCACCTCCAAAAGGAAGATAAACATATGGAGGCCTTTTTAGCAGTTGATCTGCAGTAAAATGTTCGGGATTAAAATCATCCGGTGTATCCCAGTACCCCGGATGATGATGCATACCAATGATATTAATTAAAACATTTGATGAACCGGTAATTTTTATTCCATTTATTTCATCATTAATAAGAGGCTTACGAACAATTGCCCAAATTGGCGGATAACAGCGCAATGCTTCCTGTACAACCTGTTTTGTATATACAAGTTGGGGCATATCGTCAAGAGAAGGAAATCTATCACATAAATTTTTTACCTGTTCTTCTTTTACTGATTGATTAATTTTTTTTTCTTTAGCTAAATGATACATTATCCAGCTTAATGTTTGTGCAGTTGTTTCATGCCCTGCCATAAACATTGTAGTTACTTCATCACGCAATTGTTTACCAGACATACCATCCTTAATATCTTCGTCGTAATAATTTATAAGCATATCAAGCAGGTCTCCCTGCAAAGAGCAAGAAGATTTATTAATCTCTTTCTTTCTTCGTTCAATGATGCCATAGATAATATCATCAAAAATTTTACAGTTGTTCTTAAATTTCTTATTAGCTTTTGTTGGCCAATTCGCGGGGATCTTAATAATACTTTTCATCCATGAAGAAGCATATATAGCCAACTCTTCCAAGGCATAAACCATTGTATCCATTTCTTCGGTAAGCGCCGTGCTAAACATTGCACGGCTAATAATAGAAATAGTTAGTTGCAGAAATTCATGTCCAATATTTATTTCAGATCCTGGTTGTATGTTTTTTAATTTGCTAATAAACAAAGTAGTTTCATCATTTATAATATCTACCATGTGCGGCAGCCTTTGCTTATGAAAAGCCGGCTGCATGATGCGGCGTTGTCGCACCCATAATTCCCCATTGCTTGTAGACAATCCTTCACCGAGAAACATCCCTAACAATTTCGTAGCGCCGGGTTTAAAATATACTTTATGATTTTGAAGCAGAACATGCCTGATATATTCAGGATGCTGAAGAACGAAATACTTTTTACCGAAAAAATTTGTGGTTACTATCGAACCGTAATCTCTCGCAATTGTTTTTAAAAAATCTACCGGATCTTTTAAAGCCTGGCGGGTATTACCTAAGAAAAATTTTCTTTTTAATGTTTCAGGTTCCCGGTAAGATGTTGCAAAGGAACTGTTCATAAAACAGAATTAGTCAGAAAGCTACAACAAATAAGAAAGTGAAAGATAAAACCTTACTTTCTCTGTCTCATCACTTCATATAATATCATTCCTGCAGCAACTGAAACATTCAATGACTCAAAATCATTTTTCATAGGGATGCTGAATTGTTCATCAGCAATTTTCATTAACGCAGGAAAAATGCCTTTGTCTTCACTGCCCATAATAATTGCACAGGGTTCACTGAAGTCCAGATCATAGATATTTTTCTTTGCTGTCATTTCGCTTGCAAGAACTTTGATGCCATTAAGATGCAATTCATCTACCGCTTTCATTAAACTGGTAACCCTGCAAACAGCAATGCTTTCTAGAGCTCCGGCAGAAGTTGCGATAGCATCATCATTTAAAGCGCCTATGCCTTTATCAGGAATAATAATGGCATGAACTCCGCAGCTGTAAGCAGTCCTGGCAAGAGCGCCTATATTTCTTATATCCGTAATTCCATCTAATATTAAAAAAAGAGGTACTTCACCGCCTTCTACTACAAATGAAATTACCTGCTGAAGATCCTGGTATTTTATTTTACCTTTTAATGCCACACAACCTTCATGGCCATCTATATTGAAGCTGTTTATTTTTTCTATAGGTACTTTATTAATGGGCACTTCGTATTGCTCAGCAATTCTTTTTATTTCATCCGCCTGTTTGCCATAAACAGTATTGGCTAAATAAATTCTTTCAATTTGCTCACCCGCATTGAGTGCATCAATTACTTTTTTTTGACCAATGATCAATGAACTTTTCTTAGGACGATGCTGCTGTGTTGTTGGTCTGAAATTTCTCACAATTCAAAATTACTTTTAATACAATTAAAAAACCCTCTCGGCTGAGAGGGTTTAAATTTTTATTTTATTCCGAATGCCTGCTTCACTTTATTTACATGGTCTAATTTTTCCCATGTAAATAATTCTACTTTAACCTTTTTCTCTTTGCCATCCGGAGTTCTGAAAGTTTTAGTTACCATTTCATTTTTACGGCCCATGTGTCCATATGCTGCGGTTTCACTATAAATAGGATTGCGCAATTTTAACCGCTGTTCAATAAAATAAGGGCGCATATCAAAAACGCCTTTTACCTTTTCTGCTATTTCTCCATCACTCAATTTTACTTTTGAAGTTCCGTAAGTGTTTACATTAATACTGGTAGGCTGGGCAACACCAATAGCATAAGAAACCTGTACCAATATTTCCTCACAAACTCCTGCCGCAACCAGGTTCTTGGCAATGTGCCGTGTTGCATAGGCAGCACTTCTGTCAACTTTGCTGGGATCTTTCCCACTGAATGCTCCGCCGCCATGAGCTCCTTTGCCTCCATACGTGTCAACAATAATTTTTCTGCCTGTTAATCCTGTATCTCCGTGCGGACCACCAATAACAAATTTTCCTGTAGGATTAATGTGATATTTTATTTTGTTGTCGAACAGGTGTCCGTATTTTTTATACTTCGCTTTTACTCTTGGTATTAATATCTTTTTAATATCGTCAGCAATTTTCTTTTGCATTTTCACTTCATCTTTATCAAAATCATCATGCTGGGTGGAAACGACTATAGCATCAATTCTTATGGGTTTATTGTTGTCATCATATTCCAAGGTAACCTGGCTTTTTGCATCAGGGCGCAGGTATTTAATTTGTTTATTTTCTCTTCTTATTACTGCCAGTTCTTTTAATAAGTTGTTGGCAATATCCAAAGGCAATGGCATATAATCTTCGGTTTCATTGCTTGCATAACCAAACATCATTCCCTGGTCACCGGCACCTTGCTCTTCTTTGCTTTTCCTGTCTACACCCTGGTTAATATCAGAAGACTGCTCATGAATGGCCGAGAAAACGCCGCATGAGTTTGCCTCGAACATATATTCGCTTTTTGTATAGCCGATCTTACGAATAACATCCCGGGCAATTGTTTGAACATCTAAATACGCTTTTGATCTAACCTCGCCGGCTAATACAACCTGCCCTGTAGTTACCAATGTTTCGCAGGCAACTTTACTTTGAGGATCGAAAGCCAAAAAATTATCAATTAGTGCGTCACTGATCTGGTCAGCAACTTTATCTGGGTGTCCTTCACTTACTGATTCGGATGTAAATAAATAAGGCATGTAGTTTTTTATTTTGAGGTGCAAAATTATGCCTTAACAGTAAAGGAACAAAATGCATTTATAAAAATTAAAGCTTTGAATAGATGATGCGCAACCTGATCCTGTTAACTGCAGTGCTGCTACTATTTCCTCCAGCCAGTTTTACACGTCCCTGGGCTACATTATTTAATGAGAATAACAGGGGCTGAATCGGGAAATTACATTCATCCACATAACCGATAGGTGTTGTAACATAAGTTGGAGCACTTAATCTTAACGTAGGAAAGGCTCTTTGCTTAGTAATAACTTTTTGTACATACCTTGAAATATTAAAGGTATACCGGGCTACGCTATTACCTGAAGCATCCTGCACTGTAGTTTTAAACCCGCCATAGGTTAAAATATCAGGCTGCCCTGTAGCGGTACTAAAATCACAGGAAACAGGATGATAATAACCGTTTGCGGAATCTTTAAATTCAATAAAAAGAAAAGGTGGCGGTGTTAAATAATTATCTACTGTAGAGGTAGAATAAACCTGTTCCATTATTAACTCTGCCCTGTGAATTATGCGGTTTGATAATCCCGTGAGGCCTGGAATTTTAAGTTGGGCAAACGAACCCGGTGTGGTTTGAACGTAAATAAAATTATCACCCGCCGGATTTGAATTTGTATTTGAAAAATTATTTATTTGGGCGCCGCTCCGGTTTCTTATAATACTGTTTGCACTGTGGTCACCGGGGTACAAACCAAAATTTACAACAATAGAAGTATCAGGCAGGCTGGTTCTTTTATATGTGTAATAAATAGCCAGCTTTGTATTTGCATCAGTAAGGCCGTAATAGGTTAATGCATTACCTGAATTATCCGGCACGATTGCAAACCCCTTTAAAAAATCTTTAAAGAGTGAATCCGTTTGCATAGTATCCCTGGCCAATAACGATTGACCGAAGGAATTACTCAGTTTTATACGCAGCTGGTTGTTTGTTGTGTCTCTAAACGTCTTAATTGAATCTGATAATCTTGCGGGAGTATAAGTAGCAGAACCTAATACGGCTGCATTATATGGATAAGTTGAACAGCTGCTTGAATCAGGATTGAATGTGCCTGTGATTTCATGCACTTCAACTCTTTGTGGTATTGTAGAATCTCCCCAAACTCTCCTGTAACTTAATACCAAAACAATAGAGTCCAAAGTCCTGTCAGCCGGTTTGGCTTCAAAAGCAAAAGGAATTGTTTGTGGTTTTAATTCTGTATAAATTACAGCTTTGGTGGTGCCAAATAACGGGTCGTTGCTGATGTATCCGAGCGCATGCTCATCTGTTGCATAAATAACCGCACATTCTTTACCAAAAGGGATAGAATCAAAATTATTAGCTACAACATTCAATATGGTATCAAAAGTATTTACATTATCAACTGCAGGAATAAGCCCGCCACCTAAAGTAGTAGTATCAATTTTGGTACAATGCCAGCTTAAAAGAGAGAAAAATATAAGACCCGTAAAAGCTAAAGGGAGTTTAGTTCTAATCATAGTAAAAATAATTTGATAGGGTAGTTTTTTTATTTGGCGGCAAGGTCGGCATACAATTGTAAATAGTCTGTTAAATCTGACTCCGCATTAAATGGCAGTACCTTCTTACCTTTTACTTTGGCAAATTCCTCGGCCAATTTTTTATCAACCTTTTCTGCGCCAAATGTTATTGCATCAGCATACGTTGCGCCCCCTCTAAACATCGCAGTATTGGAACCTTCATTATAAATTTCAATGTCACAATCCTTAACATTCGCATTTATTGTTGCCAGTTTTGCAAACTCTTTACCCATTTTTTCTTTGTAAGTATTTTGCCCGATTGTATATATCACTTTACAATTACTAAATACCGGCTCCTTCTTATAGGCACATTTTATATACATTGGTATAAGCCCCGTCATCCATCCGCTACAATGAATGATATCAGGAGGCCAGCCAAATTTCTTTACTGTTTCAAGCGCTCCCTTGCAGAATAAAACCGTTCTTAAAGCATTATCGTCAAACCATTTTTCATTTTCATCATGAAACAATGTTTTACGTTTAAAATAATCTTCATTATCTAAAAAATATATCTGCAGGCGTGCATTGGGCAGTGAAGCCACTTTTATAACCAATGGATAATCGTCTCCATCAATGGATACATTAATGCCTGATAACCTCACTACTTCATGTAAACGGTGGCGCCTTTCATTTATCATCCCAAAACGCGGCATAATACACCTTACTTCCATCCCTGTATCATTCGACTTTATCGCCAGCTTATTTACAATCTCCGCAAACTCTGTCATCTCTAAATACGGTGACATCTCGTTGGCAATAAATAAAATTCTTTTCTTTGTTGACATAGCGAAGGTTAAATTGCAATAAGGGTTTTAAAAGAGCGGCGAAGTTACAATAATTTTTCTTTAAATAGCGTAGTCTTATCTATGTTTATACGTACTTATAAGTTAAAATGATAATATTAAAACATGCTGACGATATTGGTATTCAGCTAAAAAAAATCAAAGCTGCAACCTCATCCATCGGGTTTGTGCCTACTATGGGAGCTTTGCATAAGGGGCATATTTCCTTACTGCAAAAAAGTAAGGAGGTATGTGAAATAACTATATGCAGTATTTTTATAAATCCCACACAATTTAATAATGCAGATGACTTTAAAAAATATCCTGTTACACTTGAGCAGGATATTTATGCGTTAGAAAAAAATGGTTGTGATATTTTATTTCTGCCGGATGTAAATGAAATATATCCCGGCGAAACTATTTCTAAAAATCATTTTAATCTTGGCTACCTCGAAACCATCCTGGAAGGAAAATACAGGCCCGGGCACTTCCAGGGCGTTTGCCAGGTGGTAAGCCGTCTGCTTAAAATTGTTGCACCTACTCATTTATTTATTGGCCAAAAAGATTACCAGCAATGCATGGTAATAAAAAGATTAATAGAATTGGAGGGTTTAAATATTGAACTTATTATCTGCCCCACCCTGCGGGAAGAAAACGGGCTTGCCATGAGCAGCCGCAATTTGAGACTGGATGAACAACAAAGAGAAGAGGCTGCTGAAATTTATAAAACCTTACTTGGCATGCAACAAAAAATAAAACCCGGCTCTTTACATCACTTAAAAAAAGAGGCAACAGAATATTTAATAAAGAAAAATTTTAACCCGGATTATATAGAAATTGCTGAAGCCGGTAATTTAAACCCTGTAAATGAATGGGATGGAACTGCGCATCTGGTAGCGCTGGCGGCCGCTTTTATTGGTGATGTAAGATTAATAGATAATATCTTACTAAAACATTAAGCTGTTTCTATTCGTAACTTGTAGGCGATATGAAAAAAAGGCTTTTATCTATTTTAAAATATATTTTTTTCCTGGGCCTGGGATTTTTTTTAGTGTGGTGGCAGTTTGATAAAATGACTGCTCTGCAAAAAGCACAGTTTGGGGAATCCCTGCGCTATGCTAACTACTGGCTTCTTATTCCTATAATAATTTTAGCACTCTTAAGCCATTTAAGCCGTGCTGTGCGCTGGAAGATATTAATTGAACCCATGGGCTATAATCCTTCCACAGCAAAAACATTTTATTCTATAATGTCAGGATACCTGCTGAACACATTTGTACCACGGGCCGGGGAAATTTTAAAATGCAGCCTGTTAAGCCGCTATGAAAAAATTCCAATGAATAAGCTCATAGGAACTATACTGGTTGAAAGAACATTCGACCTTGCCTGTTATTTAATTTTTATCATCATAACTATATTGATACAGATAAACTATGTAGGCTCGTTTGTTAAGAAAAAATTTTCTCAAATGGCGGCCGGCAATCAAGGGTTATCTATCTGGATAAAATTGCTGGTTGCAGCCATTATCATTTTTTTAGTTATAGTTTTTTTAAAATGGCTCTTTAAAAAATTTGCGCATCACAGGCATATCATAAATTTAAGAGGTTTTCACATCGGCCTTAAAGAAGGCTTTAATGCTATAGCACGGTTAAAAAACAGGGGCTGGTTTATTTTTCATACTATTTTTATCTGGTCGATGTATTTGCTGGAGATATATATAGGATTTTTTGCACTGTCTGCAACATCACATTTGGGAATAGTTGAAGCGTGCAGTGTACTTAGCCTTGCAACACTTGGGATGATAGTTTCTCCCGGCGGAATAGGGGCGTTTCCATTAGCAGTTCAGGAAGTACTTTTGATTTATAATGTAGACAATGTTTCCTTCGGATGGATAATATGGGGCGTTTCCACAGCCATTGTTATTGTGGTTGGCCTGATAAGTTTTGGATTATTGATGTATAAAAGCAAAAAGTTGAATGAAACAAAGCAAACAAATATTACAGAAGCTGTTTAATGCTGAAGAATTAAAGCTTCAGCTTAAAAGATGGGACTTACTGGGAAAGAAAATAGTTTTTACCAATGGCGTTTTTGATATTTTGCACCATGGGCATATTCAAATATTATCTGAAGCCGCCACTTATGCGGATGTTTTAATTGTTGGAGTAAATTCTGATGCATCAGTAAAAAGATTAAAAGGCAACAGCAGGCCAATTAATGGAGAAGCATCCAGGGCATTCATATTATCAGCTTTATTAATGGTAGATGCGGTGATAATTTTTGAAGAAGATACACCGCTTGAACTGATAAAACTTATTAAGCCGGATGTTTTAGTTAAAGGTGGCGATTATACCCTGGATACTATTGTTGGTGCAAAGGAAGTAATTGCTAATGGCGGTGAAGTAAAAATAATTCCTTTAGAAGAAGGGTTTTCAACAACAGCAATCATTAAAAAAATTAAAAATTAAATTCCTTCATAAGTGGAGAAGAATTAAGGATGAGGTAATAATGAAACGAAAAATCATACCCCGTGATATTAGCTGGCTTTCCTTTAATGGAAGAGTATTGCAGGAAGCTGCTGATGAAAGTGTTCCTTTAAGAGAGCGTATCCGTTTCCTGGGAATATTTTCTAATAATCTTGATGAATTTTTTAGGGTAAGAGTAGCTACCCTTAAGCGAATGATTGAATTTGGCGCCAAAGGTAATATGCATCTTGAAACAGGGCCGCAACAAATCCTGGATGAAATAAATACTAAGGTAACAGAACAGCAAAATGAATTTAACAGGATATGGAACGAGATATTACGGGAACTGAAAAAAGAAAAGATACTTCTTGTAAATGAAAAACAACTTAACAGGGAGCAGCAAAAGTTTGTGCTGTCTTATTTTCATGATGAGGTAAGAAGTAATATTGTTCCACTTATGATTGAAACCATGCAGGCCTTCCCCACCCTGAATGATAAATCTATTTACCTGGCCTGTAAACTTTCAAAATCTGATGGAAGCATACCTCAAAAATTTGCGCTGGTATCTGTACCCGTAACACGTTTGCCAAGGTTTGTTATTCTACCATCAAGCCAGCAGGGCCAATACATTATTTTATTGGAAGACGTAATCCGGTTTTGTCTTCCACAAATATTTTCTTTCTTTGGCCATGATACTTTCTCTTCCAATATCATTAAAGTAACAAGGGATGCTGAAATTGATTTAGATAATGATGTATCCACTTCATTTATACAAAAAATTGAAAGGGGCGTAAAGAATCGTAAAAAAGGAAAACCGGTAAGATTTATTTTCGATAAAGATATTGACCCTGCACTCCTTACTTACCTGATAAAGCGGCTTGGACTTTCAGTAAAAGACAATATACAATCCGGTGGAAGAATCCATAATTTTAAAGACTTCATGAATTTCCCGGAGTCTGTTTTTCAAACAAAAAATCCACGTAAAAAACCATTCATCCACCCGCTGTTGCAAAATGTAAACAGCGTAACTAACGTGATCCTTGAAAGAGATGTACTGCTGAATTTCCCTTATCATTCTTTCGATTCCATTATCGACCTGCTGAGAGAAGCTGCCATTTCACCCGATGTATTAAGTATAAAGCTTACCTGTTACCGGCTTGCATTGCAGTCAAAAATTATTAATGCATTAACCAACGCTGTTCGTAACGGTAAACAGGTTACCGTAGTATTGGAATTAAGAGCAAGATTTGATGAAGAAGCTAACCTGGAATGGAAAGAAATTCTTGAAGATGCCGGCGTAAAAGTTTTTATTGGTATACCTAATATGAAAGTGCACGCAAAAATTTGCCTGATAAAGAAAAAAGTAAATAACCATACGTTTCATTATGGATTTGTAAGCACCGGAAATCTTAATGAAAAAACTTCATCGCTTTATGGTGACCATTGCCTGCTTACATCGGATAGAAATATAATGGCGGACGTAAACAGGATGTTCAGCTATCTCGAAAATCAAAAAAATATCCAGCTATTAAAAGATTGCCAGCTATTAATACCAAGTCCTGTGGCTATGCGCAGGCAGTTAATGATACTAATTGATAAAGAAATAAAAGCAGCCAGGGATGGCAAGCATTCTTCCATAATCTTAAAGCTAAACTCATTAAGCGATGAAAAGCTTATCATGAAATTATATGATGCTGCAAGGGCCGGTGTACAAATAAAAATGGTAATAAGAGGTATCTGCTGCATGTATACTGAGAATAAAAAGATCAGGAAGAAAGTAAATGCAATAAGCCTGGTAGATGAATACCTTGAACATGCAAGGGTATTAATATTTCATCATGACGGGAAAGAAAAAACTTTTATTTCATCTGCAGACTGGATGGTAAGAAATCTTGACCATCGTATAGAGGCTGCGGTACCCATTCTTGATAAAAATATTCAGAAGGAGTTAAAAGATATAATTAACATTCAGCTGAATGATAATGTGAAGGCAAGAATTCTTAACAATGATCTCGACAATGAATATGTGAATCCGAGGAATACAAAAAAAGTGCGTTCACAAATTGAAATTTATAATTATCTCTTAAAGAAAAACTATAACAGTGAGACTGGCAGCAATTGATATTGGAAGTAATGCGGCACGGTTGCTTATCTCCGAAGTAACAACTGACATAAATGGTATTCCTAAATTTAATAAGATCGATCTTATCCGTGTGCCCCTGCGCTTAGGCTTTGATGTTTTTGAAAAGGGAGAAATATCAGAACATAGAATTGATATGATAACTCAAACCATGAAAGCTTACAAGCATTTATTGAATGTTTACGAAGTAAAACATTTAAAAGCCTGTGCCACTTCTGCAATGAGAGATGCAAAAAACGGAAAGGAAATAATAAAAAAAATAAAGCACGAAACCGGTATTGATATTGAAATTATTTCAGGAAGCGATGAGGCTGCTTTTATTTATGAAAATCATGTTGCTGAAAATTTAGATAAAGAGCATTCTTACTTATACATTGATGTTGGCGGCGGCAGTACAGAATTAACTTTCTTCAGTAATAACAAATTGATTTTTAAAGATTCCCATAACATAGGCACGATACGGCTTTTAAAAAATAAAGTAAAAGATGAAGTATGGGATGAGATGAAAGATAGTATTAAACAAAAAACAAAAGGGCACAAAGAAGTAACAGCAATTGGCTCCGGCGGTAACATTAATAAAATATTTTCGCTTAGTAAAATAAAAGAAAATAAACCTTTATCATTAGAACTGCTGAGGGATTATTATAAAGAATTGAGCAATGTTTCTTTAACGGATCGTATAAATGTTTACAAACTGAAGGAAGACAGGGCAGATGTAATTGTACCTGCATTACAAATTTATATCAATACAATGCGCTGGGCAGGCTGCAATGAAATATATGTACCCCGCATTGGCCTGGCTGATGGCCTGGTACAGCATTTATATGAAGAAATAAAAATGCAGAACATAATGGTATAATATGCCTGGTGTTCCCGTCTGGCATGTGTGAAAATATTTTTTACCTGGTTGATTTTGTTGGTTAGACCGGGACGGTCAGACCAACAAAAAGTTCTTTACTTTTACACCTGCGATTGCTCACAAGGATTTGTTTTATTCTAATGCAGGGCCATCTCCCACTCTATCGCATCCTAAAACTTCTAAGCTACTAAACCTTTAAACTTTAAGTGCATGTCAGTTAATAAAGAAGTAAAAAAAATTACAACCAACACGTTGTTGAAAATGAAAACGGCAGGAGAAAAGATCTCGATGATAACTGCGTATGATTTTTCCTTTGCAAAAATTTTTGATGCTGCAGGTATTGATATAATTCTTGTAGGAGATTCGGCAAGCAATGTAATGGCAGGGCATGAAACTACTTTGCCAATTACTTTAGATCAAATGATCTACCATGCTTCATCAGTTGTACGTGGTGTTGACAGGTGCCTTGTAATTGTTGATTTGCCGTTTGGTGCATACCAGGGAAACTCGAAAGAAGCATTAAATTCCACCATAAGAATTATGAAAGAAACCGGCGCCCATGCAATAAAACTGGAAGGCGGAGAAGAAGTACTTGAATCAGTAAAACGTATTATCAGTGCAGGTGTGCCGGTTATGGGCCACCTTGGGTTAACACCACAGTCTATTTACAAATTCGGCACTTATACAGTAAGGGCAAAGGAAGAAGCAGAAGCAGATAAATTGAAGAAAGATGCTTTGCTGTTGCAGGAAGCCGGGTGCTTTGCAATTGTGTTAGAAAAAATTCCTGCTTCACTTGCAAAAAAAGTTACGGAAAGTATAAGCATACCAACTATAGGCATTGGAGCAGGAAAATACTGTGATGGCCAGGTTTTGGTTATGCATGATATGCTTGGTATAAATACAGAGTTTAAACCCCGGTTTCTGCGCCAATATCTTAATATGGCCCAGCAGGTTACCGGCGCAGTTCAAAACTATATTAAAGATGTAAAGAGTAAAGATTTCCCTAACGAGAATGAACAATACTAAAAAGTTCCAGAAGCTCCGGTAGTTTCAAACGTTTATATCTTTACAAAAATTTACCAGATGGATTTTCTTTCCCAATTAAAAATCGCTCACGATAATAAAGGTGTATTTACAGGTACAACATGGTTGTCTTCCAAAGGTGGAAATCTGGAATCATATTCTCCTGTTGATGGAAAATTAATTGCAACCGTAAATACAGTTGATAAAGAAAGCTACGAAACTGTTATACAAAAAGCACAGGAAGCATTTTTACGCTGGCGGTTATGGCCTGCACCCAAACGCGGAGATATTGTACGACAAATTGGTGATGCTCTCAGAGAAAATAAAATGCCATTGGGCAAATTGGTTAGCTATGAAATGGGAAAGAGTTTACAGGAAGGTTTAGGAGAGGTTCAGGAGATGATAGATATATGTGATTTTGCGGTTGGCTTATCCCGCCAATTGTATGGCTTAACAATGCATAGCGAGCGGCCGGGCCACAGGATGTATGAACAGTATCATCCTCTGGGAATTGTAGGAATTATTTCTGCATTCAACTTTCCCGTTGCCGTGTGGAGCTGGAACAGTATGCTGTCATGGGTTAGCGGTGATGTATGTATATGGAAGCCTTCTGAAAAAACGCCTTTATGTGCTGTTGCATGTATGAATATTGTCTCTTCAGTATTTGAAAAAAATGAAGTTCCTGAAGGCGTAAATAATTTAATTATCGGCGGGCGGGAAGTTGGCGAATGGATAAGCAATGATAAAAGAATAGCATTGATCTCTGCAACAGGATCAACAAAAATGGGTAAAGCAGTTGGCGCTGCGGTTGCAGCAAGGCTGGGAAGAAGCTTATTGGAATTAGGAGGAAATAATGCCATCATAATTTCTAAAGAAGCTGATCTGGATATGGCATTAATTGGTAGTTTATTTGGTGCCGCCGGAACAGCCGGGCAAAGATGTACAACAACCCGCCGTTTAATAGTTCATGAAGATGTGTATCACATCTTTAAAGAAAACTTAGTGAATGCTTATCACCAGTTAAAAATCGGGGACCCTTTAATGGAAGATAACCATGTAGGCCCATTGATTGATAAAGATGCTGTAAAAATGTATGTAGATGCAATTGGAAAATGTAAACAAGAGGGAGGAAATTTTGTTGTGGAAGGAGGAGTGCTAACAGGAGACGGCTACGAGAGCGGATGCTATGTAAAGCCCTGCATTGCCGAAGTGGAAAATCATTTTTCAATTGTTCAGCATGAAACCTTTGCTCCCATTCTTTATCTTATAAAGTATAAAACTTTAGAGCAGGCAATTGCTATACAAAATAATGTTCCACAGGGATTATCCAGTTCAATTTTTACTTTGAACATGAAAGAGTCAGAACAATTTCTTTCAGCAGCAGGCAGCGATTGTGGCATTGCAAATGTTAATATCGGGACTTCCGGCGCTGAAATTGGTGGCGCTTTCGGCGGAGAAAAAGAAACAGGTGGCGGACGTGAAAGTGGAAGCGATGCATGGAAAGTATATATGCGCAGGCAAACAAATACAATAAATTATACCGATAAACTCCCGCTTGCGCAGGGTATAAAATTTACTGTCTGATAACATCACTCATTTCAAAAACAACGTTCTAAAATTTTGGTAATGTTTATGAATGGTAGCTTTTTTGCTATTATTTTTTGAAATATTTACAATAAAAAAAATATCAAATGATTAAATCCGTAAAACACACTTTACTCTCCTTCCTGGTTATTATATCAATTTCCCAGGTTTCTTTTGCACAGGGAAATGCAAAAAAAGATGTTCCAAAAAGCTGGTACCAGCTTGATAAAATACAAAGCAATTATTATGGTATTAGCCTTGATAAGGCTTACCAATTTGTAAAAGATAAAAAAAGCAGACAGGTAGTAGTGGCTGTGCTTGACAATGGGGTTGACACTTTACATGAAGATCTCAAAAATATTCTATGGCATAATCCTAAAGAAATTCCGGGTAATGGTATTGATGATGATCATAACGGATATGTGGATGATATTTATGGATGGAATTTTATTGGTGGCAAAGATGGCAGGAATGTGCATGAGGATACGGATGAAGGCGTTCGGGTTTATCATAAACTTAAGGCTAAGTATGGGAACGTGGTGCCCGACCCTTCAAAAGCTAAAACACCTGAAGAAAAGGCTGAAATAGAAATGTATAAAAAGGTAAAAGAAAAAATAGAAAATGCAGTTGATCCTGCTGATATACTTTTTATAAAAAGAATTTTACCCTCTTTAAAAAAGGGCGACTCAATTATTGCTAAGGAACTGAATAAAAGTATATATACATGCGATGACCTTAATAACTACTTCCCGGCGGACATATATGCATCGTATACAAAATCGATTCATTTAAGCACATGTAAAATGAATAACAATAATAATGGCATTACTAATAAAGAAGTAATTGAACTTTATGAAAAGGAAATTAAAAAAGCTGAGGCTATAGATAATCCTCCAAAAGATTTTCGCGGCGAAATTGTAAAAGACGATGAATCAAATATAAACGACAAATATTATGGGAATAACGATGTGATGGCAGGCACGCCTTCTCACGGCACGCACACTTCAGGGATAATTGGGGCATCCAGGAATAATGGAAAAGGGATGGATGGAATAGCTGATAATGTAAAAATTATGATGGTACGTATGCTGGGAGATGCTGATGAACATGATAAAGATATTGCTTTGGCTATTCGTTATGCAGTAGATAATGGTGCACAAATAATTAGTATGAGCTTTGGGAAATATTTTTCACCGCAAAAAAAATGGGTAGACCAAGCTGTTAAATACGCTGAAAGTAAAGGTGTTTTATTGGTGCATTCTGCAGGAAATGATCATACTAATAATGATACTGCTGAAACGTTTCCCAATGCTAAATTCATAAACGGAGGCGAGGCTGGTACATTTATCTCAGTAGGCGCCAGCAGCGATCCAAAAATTCCGCAAACAAACAGTTCCGGCGAAGAAGTTAAAGATTACGTTGCTGTATTTTCAAACTATGGTAAAAAAGAGGTTGATGTATTTGCCCCCGGTGTAGATATTTATTCTACTACTCCCGGGAATAATTATACCAGCTATGATGGCACCAGTATGGCAGGCCCTGTAGTAGCCGGCATTGCAGCGTTTTTGCTTGAATACTATCCCGACCTTAGTGCAAAACAGCTAAAATATGTAATAGAAAAATCTGCTGTGCAGCTTAAGCAACCGGTAAAGCTTCCCGGTACAGATAAGGATGTAGCGCTTTCCGATATTTCAAAAACAGGAGGATTTGTAAATGCGTATGAAGCTGTAAAACTTGCTGCCACACTTAAAGGAGAAAGGAATAATAAACAGCCAATTATTATAAACTCAAAAATTGTAAATAAGAAAAAAGGATAACAACATGAGCTGTGAATGGTGAATATAAGTAGCTTTACAACTCACAACTAACTATCATGTCCAAACCTTTAACTACAGATTATCCCGCATATTTTGGCCAATATATAAGTCAGGTTAATGAGGATGATCTAAACGAAGCATTTGAAAATCAATTGCCAAAACTCCAGGAGTTACTGCAATCTATTAATGAAAACAAAGCAGACTTTGCGTATGCCCCGGGCAAATGGACATTAAAGGAATTGCTGCAACATATTATAGATGCAGAAAGAATATTTAATTACAGGGCGTTGGCCTTTGCAAGAAAAGAAACTACCTCTCTCCCCTCTTTTGATGAGAATTTGTATGCCAATAACTCCAATGCGAATGCAAGAAGCTGGAAAGATTTAAGCGCTGAACTTCTTAATCTAAGAAGATCTACTGAAGATCTGTATAAAAGCTTTTCCGATGCTATGCTGGAGCAAAAAGGAATTGCAAATAATAACAGCACCTCAGTTCTTAGTCTTGGTTTTATAACAATTGGGCATGTTACACATCATATAAAAGTTGTGAAAGAAAAATACCTGTAACAACAAATAGTTATACTATTCCGGCTAAGCTAATCCTGCTGTTTGAGATAAAACAGAGTGCATCTTGGTAATAAGATCATTTACTTCAAAGGGCTTTGCAATAAAATCATCAGCTCCATATTCATAAATAACCCGTTCTGCTATACTTGGGTAGGCTGAAAATATTAAAACAGGAATGTGTTTGGTATGCGGCATTGATTTTAATTGCTTACAGATATCCAGCCCGTCAATGCCATTTAAAAAAACATCCAGTAAAATTAATTGAGGCTGAAAGCCTTCAATCTTATTTAAAGCATCTTCCCAGTTAGTATGAGCAGCAACTTCAAACCCTTTTTTTGCAAGTAATGCTTCCGTTACTTCCAGCAGATCGGTATCATCATCAATCATAAGGATTTTCATACTTTATGTTTTAGCAATCAGGGAAAGTAAATTTAAGATTAAATAATCGATCCTGAAAAAAAATGACCATTATCTAAAAGTTATCATTTTATACATTTTTGCTGAGGGTATATTATTCAAAAAAATTGCCTGGGAGATTGGCAATGAAATTTCATCTGTAGGAAAATTACTATACCCAATTGAGCAGGTTTCCTAAAGAAATAAAATTTTCAACACCCTACTTTTATGCTGAAGATATGCTCAAATTAATAGTATATTTTTTTACAACTTAAATCCTTATCTATGAAAAAACAGCTACAAAGTATTATAACAGCCCTGAGTTTTTTATTTTTCCCGGCTACAAATTTTGCACAGGCTCCCAACTTAGGTACTGCCGCTAATTTTGTTCTCTTCTCTTCTACCGGTGCTGTTGGCAACACAGGCATTTCTCAACTTACAGGAAATATAGGCACTAACAGCGGTGCCATTACAGGCTTTGGTAATGTAAATGGCGTGATGCATACGCCTGATGGTGCCACTGCACAATGTGCAACAGATGTGCTGGCAGCCTATACTCAACTCAACACCACCGCATCAACTTCAGTACATGGGCCAGTACTTGGAAACGGGGAAACGCTTTTTGCAGGCGTGTATTCGATGTCAGCCGCTGCATCAGTGAACGGTGTGCTTACCCTGGATGCACAGAATAATGCTAATGCTGTATTTATTTTTAAAACAGGGGGAGCCCTTACCACAGCGGCTTCTGCAACAGTAAATCTTATCAACGGTGCATTGGCATGTAAGGTATTCTGGATAGCAGAAGGTGCAATATCTATGGCTGCATTAACTACGATGAGAGGAACCCTTATTGCAAATAACGGAGCACTCGACATGGGTGATGGCGGCTTACTGGAAGGAAGAGCATTTTCTACAGCAGGCGCTGTTAGTGTTTATGGAACACTCGCCTATATTCCCATAGGTTGCGGCAGTCCTCTACTAACAGGACCCCCAGCCCCTAACCTTGCTTCCACAACATGCTATACAATATTTTCAGGAAATGGATTGGTTACAAACACAGGTATAACAAATGTTACGGGTGACGTTGGAACTAATGCCGGTTCAACTACCGGTTACGATCCTTTGCTTGTAAATGGCAGTATTCATCCCATTCCTGATGGCTCTACGGCAACATGTGCAGCAGACCTTCTTACTGTCTATAGCTACCTCGATTCCCTGCCTCATGATATAGAGTTATTGTATCCTGCACAGTTTGGGAACAACCTTGTTCTTACACCACATATTTATCTCATGAACGCAGCAACAGCATTTACCGGTACAGTTTACCTGAATGCGCAGGGTAATGCCGCTGCTATATTTGTTATTAAGATAAATGGCGCTCTTACAACAAGCACTTTCTCAAAAGTTAAACTTATCAACGGGGCGCAGGCAGCCAATGTATTTTGGAAAGTTGAAGGCGCAGTAACCATAAATGATAACTCTGTTTTTAACGGAACTATTGTTGCCAATAACGGGGCCATCAATTTAAATACCGCGGATTCACTTAACGGAAAAGCGTTTACAACCAATGGCGCTGTAACCAGTAATGCCATAGTTGCCACTGCACCTTCCGGCAGTTGCTTCCTGCTTCCAGTTAGCTGGCTTTACTTCCAGGGTAAGCCGCTGCAAAAAAATGTATTGCTTGAATGGGCTACCACCAATGAAATAAATAGCGGTTTCTTCACTATTGAAAAAAGAAGGGGTCAAACATTTGAAACATTAACATCTGTAAATACAAACCCAGGAAATGGAAATGCACAACAACATTATTCCTTTACAGATCGCCAACCATATAGTATTAACTATTACCGCATTTCACAAACCGATAAGGATGGTAAAAAAAGTTACTTCCGTACCATACAGGTAAAGATGGATATAAACCCGGGATTAAAAGTGCTGCACTATGTTCAGGGAAATTATATTTATGTTCAAACTTCGGATGCATTACCCGCCAATGGTTCTATTGAACTGTATAGTATGGACGGTAAAAGAATGTCTTCTCAAAACGTAATGCTTACCAAAGAAATAAGCACTTATAAAATAGAAAAGCCATTGCACAAAGGTGTATACCTGTTTAATATAGCAAGCTACAGGGAAACAATCTATAATGGAAAAGTTGTAGTGCTATAAAAATACCGGCTAAAGTTGCGACTGATTGTAAATTTTATTTTAAAAAATTATACTTATAATAAGGATGTATAAGTATTACCGTTAGCGTGAAAGCGTTAGCGGTTTTTTATTGGTGGTAATAATTAAGAATTATGCTAAGGGAATTATGTTATACACCTTTGCCAGTGCATGTATGTCCATAATATTATTACAATGAAATTTTTCAAATATCCTGGTTTTAAATGTGCCCACCGTAGATGTTTGCAGGTTTAATGCCTGGCATATTTCTGATGAAGATTCGCCCCTGATAAGGTGCAGAACAATTTCAAATTCGCGTGGTGATAAATTATCAAAAGGATTGCTTGATTTGTTGCCCAGAATATCTTCAGTAAAGGCATGGCTTAATCCAGGACTTATATATCTTTTGGCATTGATAACATTAACAAGCGCAGTTTTAATTTCAGTCTCATCAGATGCCTTGCTTAGATATCCTTTTGCCCCAAGCTGCAAATATTTTTTAGCATAAATTTCTTCCGCATTTATACTGCACATCAAAATGTTTGCGTTGGGTTTATACGCTATAATATTGCTTACCAAACCAAAGGAATCAGTATCCGGCATATTTACATCTAATATAATAAGCTGGTAATCTTTCTCTTTAATTTTTTTAAATGCGGAATTCCCGTCGCATGCTTCGTCAATAACCGAATGTGCAATATAATTTTCTATTAATGTCTTTAATCCGGATCTAACTATTAAATGATCATCGGCAAGTAAAATATTTTTCATTTTTATATTTATTTTTTATAAGCAGGATGGAGTATAATCGGTTATTAATAAATCTGTTTTATTAAAAGTTATAGACAATGCAGTGCCTTTGCCTTGTTCAGAATTTAAATGGAGACTGCCATTGTACAATTCGGTTCGGTTTTTAATATTAGTGATCCCAACACCCGCCTTTCTTATTGTTGTATCAAAGCCAATACCATCGTCAGATATAGAAATTAAAAGCTTACCATAATTATCTTCAATATTTACATAAATTTTTTTAGCCTGTGCATGTCTTAACACGTTGCCTATCTGCTCCTGAACAATTCTGAATACATTCAGCTTAAATTTATCGCTTAGTTTTTCTTCTGTAAAATCAGTTGCAGTAAATAAAATTTTTATTGGATGTACAAGCATTATCTCTTCTGTAAGATTTTTAACAGTATCTTTTAAGCCTATCTCTTTTATTAAAGGAGTTATAAGTGTTTTAGATAATTTTCTTACTTCTTCAATTGCACTTAATGCAAAAGCAGATGCCTTGGTTAATAATGAATCGTGATTTTTTTCATCCATTTTTGCTATATCGATATACATCCTGATTGCGCTTAAAATCTGGTTAACATTATCATGAAGTTCTCTTCCAATTTCTGACCGTTCTCTTTCCTGCGCTGCAAAAACGGCATTGGTTATTTGTTTTTGCTTTATGATTTTTTCCATCTCTACTTTTTCTTCCAGTTCCCTTTGCCTGGTAATATCAGTATGTAATGCAAAGGATTGCTTAATACTGCCATTCTCATCAAATATTGGCTGAACCTGTATTCTTACGTATATTTTATTTCCGGATTTGGTATAATTAAGTATTTCAAAAACGAAAGTTTCTTTTTTCCTGTATTGTTCCTTTACGTAATTAAGCACTTCAACATCTGTTTCGGGGCCGGGCAAAAAATCCTTTGGATTTCTGCCTGTTACTTCATCTAATTCATAACCATACATTTTTGTAAATGCATTGTTCACCCATACAATATTTTGATCTTTGTCCCTTATTACAACTCCATTAATGGTTTCTTTAGCAACCATTGAAAGTTTTTTCAGTTCAGCCCCGGTTTTTTTGAGTTCCTGGTTAGCAATGATTAACTCTGCCGCTTTTTTCTCTTTCTGTTCATTCTGAAAAACAAGTTCTTTGTTTGCAATGATTAGTTCTGCTGCTCTTTTCTCTTTCTCTTCGTTTTGCAAAGCAAGTTCTTGTGCCCGCATTTTTAAATTCTTATTCAGATTTGTAATAACTGTATCATTTTCTTTTAATCTGAGTTCTGCCAGTTTTCTATCAGTGATATCAATAAGTACTCCATCAAAAAACTCTTCGCCTGTTATAGCATCTTTTTGCAAAGAAATATTTTCAATAACATATAAAGGGCTGCCATCCTTGCATTTTAAAACATCTTCGTAATTACATAATTTTTTTTTACCTATTACAGTAGTAATAAAATTATTCCGATCCTCAGGTAAAAAATAAAGTTCGGCTGCATTTATCTCCAGCAACTCATTTAGCGAATCATATTTAAGCATTTTTACAAATGCATCGTTGCAATTTAATATTGCACCCTTTACTGTGGCTCTATAAATTCCGGACAGATTTTGCTCAAACAAAGTGCGGTATTTTTGTTCACTCTCTGCAAGTTCCAGCGCCGCTGTTCTTCGTTTAGTAATATTCCGTATCGGTGAGAGTATGGTTATCATCTTATCCTCATTATAAATAAAGAGTTACTATGAGTAAGACCAATACCTGTTGAACCGGCGTAGATAACTAAATAAATTGATGATAAAAGTGAAGAAAAGAAAACGGTTTTCATAGTGGTGGTTTATTTGTATATGTAAAGTATTTCTTTTAAAAATAAAAATAGCAGACTATTCAACTATCCCTTTGTAGAATATTTTCTATGAAGGGTTCATAAAGTTTGCATAGTTAATATCTGGATAATGTAATCTTTAGAATCTTGCGGATGTAAAAATTGAATAGCTACGCTAACATTTGATATGAATAATTCAATAGTAAACGTAATATCCGGCGTAATCGAAAGCCTGGAATATTAGTTGATCTAATACATGCACGTATAATATTTAGTAAACTTCTCCGGAAAAAATGATAAAAGCGGAAGGAATAAAAAAACACTTCTTTTTGGAAGTGTTTGTGATCCGGCTGGGACTCGAACCCAGGACCCATACATTAAAAGTGTATTGCTCTACCAACTGAGCTACCGAATCATTCCTTTTTTATAAAGGAGTGCAAAAATAAGGTAAAAACGTTTTGCATCAAATTTTAAAAGGAAGATAATTGGTATCTTATTTAATAAGATTACAACTTTTGTTTTTTACCACCTTCATCTCTCCTATTTTTGCCCATATTTTAAACAATGTCAAATTCATTTACAAATAAAGTAGTTGCCATAACCGGCGGAACCGACGGGATAGGAAAAGCATTGGTGGATGCTTTGATTAAGCAGGGAGCCAAAGTTGCAACCTGCGGCAGAAACCAGGATAAATTATACACTCTGCAGGTTCAAAACTCCGGCAAACCTTTGCATACAGTTGTTGCTGATGTAAGTAAAGAAGAAGATTGCAAAAAATTTATCGATAGTACAATAAATACTTTTGGAGGTATTGATATTTTAATAAACAATGCCGGTATCTCTATGAGGGCTTTGGTAAAAGATACCGACCTTACTACCCTTAAAAAAGTAATGGATATAAATTTTTGGGGAACTGTTTACTGTACTAAGTTTGCCCTTAATGAAATAATAAAAAGAAAAGGAACTATTGTGGGTGTTTCTTCTATTGCAGGTTACAGGGGCTTACCCGGCAGAAGCGGTTATAGTGCAAGTAAGCATGCTGTAAACGGATGGCTGGAGGCGTTACGTACTGAATTGCTGGATACAGGGGTAAACGTAATGTGGGTATGCCCCGGCTTTACAACATCTAACATCAGGAATATGGCATTGAATGAGGAGGCGAAACCGCAGGGCGAATCGCCAATGGATGAAGGGAAAATGATGAGCGCCGAAGAATGTGCTGAGCATATTGTAAAGGCAATTGAAAAAAGAAAACGTACTTTGGTATTAACATTTACAGGTAAGCAAACTGTGTTTCTTAATAAATTTTTCCCGAAGTGGGCCGACAAAATGGTGAGAAACCATTTTTTTAAAAACGGAGAACTTGTAAAATGATTGTCCCGCAAATGGGGATGAAATTTGAAATTTTAAAATGCCTTTAATAACACTTACATCTGACATAGGTTCACAGGATTTTCTTGTTGGTGCAATTAAGGGCCAGCTGTTAAGTGCAAATCCAACTTTCAACATTGTAGATATTTCCCATAACCTTTCCCCATTCAATTATCCGCAGGCTGCCTATGTATGCAGAAATGCGATTAAGAATTTTCCTGACGGTACTTTTCATCTTGTGCTGGTAAATTTATTTGACCAGCGGCCGGAGCATCTTTTATTAATAAACTATAACAACCAATACATAGGATGCGCTGATAATGGTTTAATAACAATGATACTGGAAGAAGTACCGCAAAATATTGTTGCGCTTTCTTTAAATAAATCTGCGCAAAAAAATACCTTGTATTGTGCTTCGGTATTTGCAAATGCTTTTGACCGGATACTTGCCGGCGAAAAGTTTGAAAATATTGGTGATCCAACTATTTCCATCGAAGTTAAAAATCCATTACGGGCTTTACTGGGTAATAACTGGATAGAAGGACAGATTATTTTCATAGATAATTTTGAAAATGTGATAATCAACATAACTAAAGAAGAATTTGAAGAGCAGCGGCGCGGAAGAAGCTTTAAAATCGTTTTTAAAAGAGATGAGATAATAGATAAGATAAGCGATACGTATGCTGATGTAACAGAAAGTGAAAAGCTTGCATTATTTAATTCTGCAGGATACCTGGAAATTGCAATTAATAAAGGAAATGCAGCAGGTTTATTCGGATTGCAGGGGTATACAGAAAACCTGAGTACACAGAGCCAGTATTTACAAAACCGCCTTCTTTATCAAACTATAAAAATTTATTTCGAATAAACCCATAACCATTAAACTGTAAAACAATGAAACATTTTTTGATAGTATGCTTTGTAAGCATAACAACGATTTGCTCTGCCCAGGTAAAGTTGCCGGCGCCCTCTCCCACCCAAACCATTAAACAGGATTTTGGAATGTCGACCATAGAGCTGACTTATTCAAGACCAAGTTTAAAGGGAAGAAAAGTTATTGGCAATCTTGACCCCTACAATATTGTGTGGCGAACAGGCGCAAATGCTGCAACCAGGATAAGGTTTAATGACCCGGTTGATATCTTGGGCAACAAGGTTGATACAGGCACCTATGTTATATATACTATCCCTCAAAAAGATGGCGACTGGACATTTATCCTTAATCGTGGTATAAACAACTGGGGCGTTGATGGCTATAAAGAAAGCGAAGATGTTTTTCGCACAAAAGTGCGTACCCTGTACGACAATCCAAAGCTGGAAACCTTTACCATGGGTTTTTCCGACCTAAAACCGGAAAGTTGCCAACTGCGTATTATGTGGGATAATTATGCACTGTTTGTGCCTATTAAAACCAGCATAAAAGAGAAAATAAGAGCGCAAATTGATGCAGGTTTAAAAACGGATAAGCAACCCTACTGGCAGGCTGCACAATTTTATTCAGAATATGATAACAACAATGCTTTAGCGCTGGAGATGATAAATAAAGCTATCATACAAAATGCAAAGAGTAATCCATTTTATATGGTTCATTACAAAGCAAAAATTCAAAAAGACATGGGTGATAAAGCAGGTGCAATTGCATCAGCAAACGAATCTATTAAAATGGCAAAGGAAGCAAAGAATGATAGTTATGTATTAATGAATGAAAAGCTTCTGAAGGAACTAAAATAAAGTATCAAACTAATTTTGCAAATGCCTCCTCTATCACCGGGGAGGCATTTTTATTTTGCGGTAATTATATGCAGTAAAAAATATTTGAAATACTCCTGCAATAATAATTACCAGAATGGCGCCAATTACATTCAGCCATAAAAAAGAAATTACATCTGCTTTATAAATCAGGATAACCAATAGCTCCGAAATCAGGGCTGAATAAAAAACAGCATGACCCTTTATTTGTTTTATCCAGAAAGCAACTAAAAATATTCCAAGGATAACGCCGTAAAATAATGAACCCAAAATATTCACGGTCTCAATAAGACTGTTACCTAAATTACTCGCTGTTTCAGCAATGATAATGCTGAATATGCCCCACGCCAAAGTATATAGTTTAGAGATACGGTAATCCATTTTTGGTGTAAGCTCCTTATTGATAAACTTTTTATGAATATCAACAACACTACAGGATGCAAGTGCATTCAGCGCTGCAGCAATGCTTCCCCATGCCGCTAAAAATATTATTGCTATCAGCAGACCGATTAATCCTTTGGGCAAATAATCAATCACAAATCTTAGAAAAATATAATTGGTATCATTTACATCTTCGGCAGGCAATGCTCTTTTTAAAACATCTTTATATTGTTTTCGAATAGCAGTTTTTGCAACATCATTGTCGGCAGCAACAAATGCATATTGCTTTTCTAAATTTTCTAATGAATCTTTTTTAACCGTTGTTTTTGCAGATGCAATTTGTACATCGTTAAAATAAATAGGCGCTTTATTGTAATGATAAAATGAAAACACCAAAACTCCAATCATCAATATCAGGAACTGCATAGGCACTTTTACCAGTCCATTAATCAATAATCCTAATTTACTTTCTTTATTATCTTTTGCGGTAAGGTAACGGCCCACCTGGCTTTGGTCAGTCCCAAAATAAGAGAGCGCTAAAAATAAACCGCCGATAACCCCGCTCCAAATGTTGTACCTGTCCTTCCAGTCAAATCCATTACTGTTCATCCCATTTGTTATCACATTCATTTTACCACTCCTGCCTCCTATCCGCAAGGCATCAGCAAAACCAACATTGGCAGGCATTAAATGAACAACCATATACCCCGCCATCGCCATCCCGATAATAATAATTATCAATTGCAGCTTTTGTGTATAGGCAACAGCTCTTGCGCCTCCGCTTACTGTATAAATGATAAGTAATCCACCCATAATAATATTTGTTGAGTGAATATTCCAGCCAAGCAATGAACTTAAAATAATTGATGGTGCATAAATACTAATGCCGGTGGAAAGTCCCCGTGACAACTGAAATAAAAATGATGTAAATGTTCTTGTCTTCAGATCAAACCGTTCTTCTAAATATTCATAAGCAGTATAAATTTTAAGCTTGCGAAAAATAGGGACAAACACAATGCATATAATTATCATTGCAAGCGGCAACCCAAAATAATATTGCACAAACCGCATCCCATCAGTGTATGCCTGCCCAGGAGCACTTAAAAAAGTGATGGCGCTCGCCTGCGTACCCATTATGCTCAACAGCACCAAATACCATGGCATAGTACGGTTACTTAAAAAATATCCATCAAGGTTTTTGGTTGTGCGGCTTTTATAAATACCATACATGATAATGCCACAAAGTGTTACAGTAAGTACTATCCAATCAATGCTGCTCATACTCCAAACTCCGCCGGCTGGCGGAGCTTTTTAAAGTTTATATAATTTGAAGTATGCATATTATTTAAAATGCTGCGTAATGAAATAATATAATATTATTTGCAACACAAGAAATGCAAATACAATTATGTACCAGTTACGCCAATATGATTTTTCGTTTTTCAATCTATTTTATTTGCCACAAGACACAAAGTCGCAAAGCATCACTAAGTGATTTTGTGTTTCTTTCTGTCTTAGAGTCTTTGTGGCAATTTTAGTTTATTTTCCTAATGCAATTAAATTCGCCATTAACCTGTACGCACCGGGTATACCTGCAGGCAACTGCCTGAAGAATACTAACGATGCATACACAAAATTTCCTTTACCATATTTTGCAATGGCAAGGCTTCCGTTACTTTCCTTATCGCTTTTATCATTCATGCTTAAAGGAAATTGATAATGCTCATCCATTTGTGTAATCTGGTATGTACTTCTCTCCTGCACCCAGCCCTCAAAATCTTTTTGTGTTATTTTGTTTGGATAATTTAACACCGGATGACCAGGCAATAAGAAATTCACTTTGGCATCTTCTTCAGTAACTCTGGAGCCTGCATCAATTCCAAATGGATAAGGGCCAACTTTTACTCTCTTCTGCCCTACCTGGTTGCTTTTTAAATATTGTACAATTAGGTTTCCACCGTTTTCAACATATCTATTTAGTATATCATTTTTATCAGTGAGGTATTCATAAATATTATAAGCCCTGATACCTGTGATAATCGCATCGAATTGTTTTAGATTATCATCAGTAATATCCGCTTCTGATAAGGTTGTAACGTCATACCCCATTGCCTCTAAAGCCTGTGGTACTTTATCTCCTGCACCAATTATATATCCTATTTTCTTACCAATAATTTTAATATCAAGCTTTACTAAATTAGCTTTTGCTTTTGGGAAATAAGTTATTGTTGGTATGTGATCGTAGGAAATGGTTCTTGTATAACCGTCATATATTTCTTTTCCATTTTTTGCAACAGCAGTTACCGGCTCTGTTATATTTATTAATTTGGATTGAGGTGTAAATGTACTGATGATATTTTTTTCTAATACCGGTAGAACATCATATTGGATAAACTTATCTTTTTTAATCCAGTTCTGAGAAAATGTTTGTTCAACATTATAATTATGTAATGATGTTTTGCTATTTGATTTTAAATTTATTGTAGAAGTGACAGATTGATTATTTACAGATAAGTAATTATCCTTCCCATAACTCAACTCCACTTTGGGCAATACGGGTATGGGCTGATAAGTATCACCTTTCACCGGGTCAATAACCCTGTATTGAACAGGACGCTTAATTGTAAAATCTTCTCCTCCAATATTTATAATATATGTTGCTTCAAACGATGGATCATTTTCGGCTTTGCCAATCTGCATTTGATCCCTCACGTCGAAAGTTCCACCCACTAAAGGATATTCAAGCCAGTAAGGTTGTGATATCTTTTTATTATCAGCAACAGCAAGTGTTTTAGCGATTGCAAAATTTTGATTTGCAACTAAAGATGCAGAAACAGTAGAGTCAAAATTTTCAACAGTGATCTTCTTTACTGTAACCGGTATATTCTTACGTTCATTAACAACAAAATTTATTCTTAATGAATCGCCTTGTACAACTGATTGTTGTGAGGAAGTTGCTTCAACGTATAATGCGCTGCATTCCTCAATTAATTGTTGCACTTCATCCAGCTTTTTATTTCGCCAACTGCTTTCGGGTAACGCTTTTATTGATTGGTGCAATTTTACTAAAGCAGGAACTGACAACTCAGGTTGATCTGTTTTATAATTGCTGATGGCATTATTTATCATTGATTGAATTGCATCGCCATCACTTATTCTTTTCCAGCTTATATCAATCCCATCCATCAGATCATTCTTTGCAGCATCACCGCCGGTTGTTACAAAATATTGAAATGATTGTCCCCGGTTTCTTGGCCTTCCTTCTCCCTGGCTTTTATGCATTGTTCTTGCTTCGCCGCCCATTTCACCGTAACTTTTTCCGAGGAGTGAATTGTATCCACCAATATCAAACTTTAACTGGTCTTCACTTGTTGTATTGTTTGAGCCAAAATTGAACGTGTTCCACATAATTCTTTTTGCCTGCCACGGCTTTACTCCATATTTAAATTGTTCGGGAAATCGCTTTGGATCTGCTGCTGCGATAAATGCTTCATCTGCCAATATTGCCGAAGCTGCGTGATGACCATGCCCCGCTCTTGCATCAGGAGGAAATCTTTTAATTATTACATCGGGCTGATACTTTCTTATTACCCAAACAACGTCACTTAAAATTTTATCCCTGTCCCAAATATGCAAAGCTTCATCAGCACTTTTACTAAATCCAAATTCATAGGCTCTTGTAAAATACTGCTCAGCGCCATCTACTTTTCTTGCAGCCAATAGTTCCTGTGTTCTTATCAAACCAAGCTCTACGCCCTGTTCCTCGCCAATTAAATTCTGTCCCCCATCGCCACGGGTAAGACTTAAGTATGCAGTGCGATATAATTTTTCATTGGTTAAATATGGAAGCAGCGGATTGTTCTCATCATCAGGATGTGCTGCCACATACAAAACAGATCCGAGCACATTTAGTTTTTTTAACTGCAATAATATTTCCGAAGATGTATATGTTTTTTGCGCCTGGCTAAAACAAAAAAGTGAAATGTGTAGTGTGAAAAATAAAACTAAAAGTCGTTGCATATTTTAAATTGATTTACGAATGTAATATATAGCTGATTTTCTTTTGTTGCCATTTAAATAAAAAGCCGGATAGTTTTACCATCCGGCTTTCTGTATTATACTATTAATCTTATTTTTTTGTATCGAGAGTTAATTTTAAACGTACAAAATAATATGCCCCGTTATAGCCCATTTGCTCCACACGACGGCTGTATATGAACCGGCCGGAACTTTGATTGCTGCTATGCGTTTGTATATCCTGGTAAACATCAAAGATATTATTAGCCCCTGCAGTTGCAGTAATGAATTTTGTTATGTCATATGATAAGGAAAGATCAGTAACCACTTTGGGTTTAAATGTTTGATCGGTAATTTCTGCCACACCTGTAAATGCATTTGTTGCTGTGGTAGGAGCAAAAAAGTTAGTGCCATCAAAATATTTTACTTCGCCAAATCTTACAAAACGCACCAATACTCCAAACTTGCTGATCTTATAATTAAACGTAAGACTGATCTTACTTTTAGGATTAGCGGTTTCGAACCTGCTTTGATCTTCCCTGTTAAAATAATTATTTAATTGCCCGCCACTTACTAAAAGATCAGATGCGTGAACAATGGGCTTACCATTTGCATCTTTTTTTACTTCATTATCAATAAAAGACATAGCAAGTGTTGTACGCAATGATTGTTTGCCTTTAAAAGATTTATTGTAAGAGAGAACCGCTTCCAAACCTTTTGCCCGGGTATCTACACCATTAGTAAAGAAGTTTGCTCTTTGCGCACCTGCTGCATCTAAGATTGCTTTTATCTGTACGTTGCTGTTACCATCAAAGTTATTGGTTAGGATAATTCTGTTTTTTATATCTACCTCGTAAGCATCAACAGTTAATTCAAATCCTTTAAAAGGTTTTGCAGTAAATCCTATGGAATAGTTTTGACTTGTTTCTTCCTTAAGTTTAGGAATTCCCAATAACGCCGCTGCCCGGCTCTCATTGGTTAATGTTGCTGCCTGAATCGGAGCAAGGGGTGTGCCCACAAATAATGTATTTGTTTTTGTATAAAAACGTTGCTGTAATGATGGCGCACGAAACCCTGAACTTACAGAAGCTCTCACACTAAAATTATCGCTGAATTTATAACGTGTGCTGAATTTATAATTAAAGGTTGAGCCAAAATCACTGTAGTGCTCATATCGTAATGCGCCGGTAAGTAAAAACTGGCTTGAAAAATCCTGTTCCAGGTCAACATAAACAGCTTGTGAGTTACGTGAGTGATCTCCCCCATCTGTAAAGCCCGGGAAAACCTGTGCGCCGGGGCTAACATTTGATGGAGCAGCATCATAATTTTTATACGAGGATTCTTCGCCTGTTCTTATTCCAAAAGTTTCTGACCGGTATTCTAATCCAGTAGCCACATTTAATCCGGCCATTACAGCATATTTGCGTGAGAAATCTGCATTAACGGTATTCTGAGAAAATTTTAATCCACCTGGATCAAAAGAAGTCTGTGGATTTGGATTTACCGCAAACTGAGAATAATTCACAGAGTTTGCAACACCAAAATCGAATTTGTTAGATCCATAAGTATTACTGATATCGAAATTCCATTGATTAAATTTAGTGCGAAAACCAACTGCTGTTGAAAAGTCTGAAATATCAGTAAGTATTTGTGGAAGAAATCCATTTGGATATAATGCTAAAGCCTGTGGTGCAAACTTTGCAGCATTACCTACATTGGCATAACCACCTGGATAACGATAAACTCCGGTTGCATTTCCTTTTTTATTACTGTAACCACCAAAAGCATATATCTCACCATTAGTACTTACAGGGTAAGCAAAATTATAAAATACAGCTCCGCCCTTCATATCAGAATTTCCTACACGCATATCAACTGCGTTTCTTGTTAATCCTCTTGCTGATAAAATTGAATCATCCCTGTTTGCTCCATTTACATTAGGATAGATAGCGCCGGTATACGTTCCGGTTCTGTTAGTTCCTTTCCTGTCAATATATTCTCCTGTAAGGTTAAGATAACCTTTCCCTAAATTAAATCCATATCCCAATGATGCCTGGACAGTATTGCCATCAGTAATTTTTACATTAGGGTCATCAGATTTTCCCTGTATTTTATACAATGCATAATTTTTTGGATATTTTGTTACATAAGCTCCGTAACTAATGCTTGCTTCTAAAATATTTGTTGATTTTTTTAAAACAATATTGATAACGCCTGCAATAGCATCAGAGCCGTATTGAGCAGCTGCACCATCTCTTAAAATTTCTATCCTTTCAATAGCAGTGGCAGGAATTGTGCTAAGATCTGTACTTACCTGCCCACGATTGATAGTTCCATTCACATTAACTAAAGCTGATTGATGACGCCGTTTTCCGTTAATAAGAACAAGTACCTGGTCAGTTCCCAAACCCCTTAATTGTGCCGGATCCAGGTGATCGGTTCCATCAGAAACAGTTTGGCGTGATGACTGAAAAGATGGTGCAATAAAATTAAGTATCTGGTTAAGATCAACCTGCCCTAATTGATTAATGATTTGGGCTACAGGAATTACATCAACAGGAACCGGCGTAGATAATTTGCTTCGGCCTGCGGAGCGGCTTCCAACTAATACTATCTCTTCTCCGGTTACGGTTGATGATAAGGTTGCATCCGCTGTTGCAGATTCATTTGCACCTACAGTTACACTTGTGCTGTATAATTTATATCCTGCATAAGTAATAGCAACGCTATGTTTTCCCGGAGCTACCTTTAAATTGTATTCACCATTTTCGTTTGTTGTTGTTCCTTTACTTCCCACTGTAACGGATGCGCCTGCTAAAGGCCCGCGTTCGTCACGTATAGTACCCTTTATGGTACCCGTTTGTGCCTGTGCAAATGAAAATGAAACAATTAAAATAAACAATGAAATAATTGTCTTGGGTAAATGGAAATTTTTTTTCATGATTAGTGATTTAGTAAAGTGATTAAGGAATGTGCCTGGTTGTACTAAAGTTACCTTAATAACTTAAATTCGACAAAAAAACAGGAATGCGTAAAGTGAAATTTGTATTCATTTTAGTGATACTTTTTTTATCTGGCAAAATTATTTATGCGCAGCCTTCAAACATAGATCCCTATCACTATAAAATAAAAAAGAATATAGAATGCAAAAACGGCGCTGTTGTTTCTGCACATACGCTGGCCAGTGAAGCGGGTGTGCAAATTTTAAAAGAAGGAGGAAATGCAATTGATGCAGCCATCGCAACTCAACTGGCATTGGCAGTTGTTTATCCCGGTGCAGGAAATATTGGCGGTGGCGGATTTTTGGTTGCTCATCTTAAGAGTGGTAAAAATATTTCAATTGATTACCGTGAGGTGGCTCCTGCAGCCGCTTCCAGGGATATGTACCTTGATGCAATTGGTAATCCTGTAACTAATCTTTCTATCAATGGTCATCTCTCGGCAGGCGTACCGGGAACTGTTGCAGGATTATTTGCAAGCATGAAGTATGCAAAGCTTCCTTTTAAAAAATTAATACAACCGGCAATTGATCTTGCCGAAAAAGGTTTCGCAATTACGGAAGCACAGGCAAAAAGTTTTAATGCCACCCATGATGATTTTATAAAACTCAATACAACAATTCCTGTTTTTGTAAAAGATAATTTATGGAAGGCAGGTGATACACTCGTTCAAAAAGATCTTGCCAACACCTTAAAAAGAATCAGGGACCTGGGCGAAAAAGGATTTTATGAAGGTGAGACCGCAAAGCTAATTGCAGAAGAAATGAAAAAAGGAAAAGGAATTATCACAGAGAAAGATCTTAAAAAATATAGAGCAAAATTGAGAACGCCGGTAGTGTTTAATTACAGGGGGCATATAATAATTACAATGCCTTTACCAAGCAGTGGAGGAATTATCTTAGAGCAAATGATGAAGATGGCAGAAAAATATAATGTTGCTGCTATGAAGTTTGAAACCGCACAGTCAGTGCAGTTAATGACGGAAATAGAACGCAGAGCTTATGCAGACCGGGCAAACTTTTTAGGTGATGCAGATTTTGTAAAAGTGCCTGTTAAAACTTTAGTAAGTGATAAATATCTTAAAGAACGTATGAAGGATTATGAGCCTGGCAAAGCCGGCAGCAGTACCCAAACAAAAGCCGGGAATATTAAAGAAAGTGAGCAAACCACACATCTTAGTGTAATAGATAATGAAGGCAATGCGGTTTCAGTAACTACCACTTTAAATAATTCTTATGGCAGTAAAACAGTTGTTAGCGGGGCAGGATTTTTGTTGAATGATGAAATGGACGACTTTAGTGTAAAACCGGGAGTACCTAATTTGTATGGCGCTGTGGGTAACGAAAAAAATGCAATTACCCCGGGCAAAAGAATGCTTAGCAGTATGACACCAACCATCGTCTTAAAAAATAACCAGCCCTATTTAGTTGTCGGTACGCCGGGAGGAACAACAATAACCACAAGTGTTTTTCAAACGTTGGTAGATATCATCGATTTTAAAATGACAACCGATGATGCAGTTAACAAACCAAAGTTTCATCATCAATGGTTACCCGACCAGGTAGATGTTGAAAAAGGATTTCCTGAAGATGTAAAAAAACAATTGACAAAAATGGGATACACCCTAAAAGAAAGAAGTGCTATCGGCAGAACCGAGGTGATTAAAAAAACGGCTCCTCAAAAAATAGAGGCGGTAGCAGATAAAAGAGGTGACGACGATGCTGCAGGTTATTAATATATACGATGTTAGAGGTACGAAGTACGAAGTGAGAATTATTTAAATTTCTAATCAATTTTACATGCCCGGAAAAGAAAATATTTCAAATATAAGTTCCCCTTTTAGAGGGGCAGCGGTTTTCTTAGATTCTGTAATTAAGCGATTGACTTATTATAAAGAATTGGGAGATAAAACTTTTGGGCAGCTGGCTGATGCAGATTTTCATTTTGTTCCTGCTGAAGAATGTAACAGCATTTCGATAATCATCCGGCACATGCATGGAAATATGCTTAGCAGGTGGACCGATTTTTTAACCAGTGACGGAGAAAAAGAGTGGCGCAAACGGGACGCAGAATTTGAAGAACAAAATTTTAATAAAGAACAATTAATTGCTCTTTGGGAAGAAGGATGGAAATGCTGTTTGGATGTTTTGCAATCTTTATCAGTGGCCGATCTTGAAAAAACAATTTATATAAGAAGTGAGCCGCTTTCAGTAGTGGATGCTATCAACCGGCAGCTTGCACATTACCCATATCATGTGGGGCAAATTATTTATGCTGCCAGGATCATAAAGAATAGAAGCTGGCAAAACCTTTCTGTACCTAAGGGCAGATCGGCTGAATTTAATAACGAATTGAAAAGACAGCCATAAATGATTCAACTAAAAAGCACACCAGGAAGAACATGCATTATTGATGGTAAACAATTTTTGTTCTTTTCCGGCTACTCTTATTTAGGGATGAACCATGTGAAAGAATTTACAAACATGGTAAAAGAAGGCGTTGATAAATATGGCATCCTCTTTCCTTCATCACGAATATCAAATACAAGATTAAAGCTTTATGAAAAATTTGAAAGCAGGCTTTCTAAAATAACCCGTATGGAAGATACGGTTAGTTTTTCTTCGGGTTATTTAGCAGGAAAAACAATTTCAAATATTCTGTCTTTGCATAAAAATATATTAGCCGCCCCGGGAACACATCCGGCAATAAATATTGAAACAGCAGGAAAGACAAGTTCAGCAAATTTTAATGAGTGGAAAAATGAAATCCCTTATCTTATAAACGCATCGGAGGAAAATGAATTTGTTTTACTTGCTGATTCTGTAAATATTTTAAAGGCAGAAGTTCATAAATTTTCATTTGTAGAAAATATAGATACCTCTAAAAAAATAATTTTTTTAATTGATGATTCACACGGTATCGGAATTTTAGGAAAGAACGGAGAAGGAATTACTTCCAGTCTTCCCCAAAAAGCAAATATTGAATACATCATTTGCTATTCATTATCAAAGGCATTTAATATTGAAGGCGGCGCTGTTAGCTGTTCAGCAAAATGGAGCAACAGGCTAAGGCAGCATGCTAATTATACAGGCAGCACAGCCATTAATCCATCGCTGGTACATGCGTTTATTAATAGCAAAAAATTATATGCTGTCCAACGGGAGAGGCTTATAAAAAATATACATTTTTTTAAAAAACACCTGCCTGGTTATGTGGTGAAACATGATTTCGATCTGCCCGTTTTTATTTGTGAAAATGAAAATGCCGAAGACCTGTTTTATAAAAAGCAAATGATTATTTCGTCGTTTGGCTATCCTGACCCCTCCTCAAAAAAAATACACCGTATTGTAATTAATGCACTGCATACAAAAAAAGATATTCAAAAGCTTTGCACCCTGTAATTAATTTTTATTTAATTCTTAACTGGCATTCAATTGCACTACGCACCGGTTTAATTAATTTTACTGCTTAAACCCTTTACCTGAAGAATATTTCAAAAATATTATTCCACTTTTTTGCTGTTATTATCATCGTGCTGGGCCTTACATGGCTGATACTTGAATATGCTGCGGGTCAAACAATGCTGTTGCTTTTTGTGGCGCTGTTGGTATCCCTGTTTATATACATTTTTTCAAGGTTAACCTTCATTCAAAAAAAATGGTTTGCTTCTTCATTAATCATTTTACTAACCATTTTATACCTGGCAATTAATTCCAGCGCTTTTCAAACATGGATAGTTAAGAAAGTAACGGGTAAACTCTCCCAAAACCTTCATGCAAAAGTTTCTATAAAGCATGTTGATTTTCAATTATTCAACAAAATGCTTTTAGAAGAAACACTTGTTCTTGATAAAAAAAATGACACCTTACTGTATGCAGGTTCTGTAAAGGTTAATATTACTGACTGGTTTTTTTTAAAAGATAATATCACGCTTAAATATGTTGCACTGGATAATGCGCTCATAAACCTGAACAGGAAAGATTCTACATGGAATTACCAGTTTTTAGTTGATTATTTTTCAAGTCCAGCCAGGAAAAAAGATACTTCGACAAATGTTATTAAGCTCGATCTAAAAACGGTTGAAATGACCAGGGTAAAGATTTGGAAGAAAGACGAATGGTCGGGACAAAATGTACTTGTATCATTTGACAAATTAAATTTTACACCTGATGTTTTTGATACAAAAAATAAGACCATAAAAATAAATGAGATCAATTTAGACCACCCGCTTTATGCAGAATATAATTACCAGGCCATCCGTCCAAAAATTATTAAATCAATAATTGACCCGTTACCGAAAAAAAACGGTTTACAATGGAATGAAGAAGATTGGTTGATTACAGTAAAAAATATTAATGTAAAAGATGGCGGCTTTAGTATTGAAAGTGATAATGGCAGCATCCCTTACTCAAATATGTTTGATGGCGGACATATTATTGCTTCTTCTATAAACGGGAGTTTAAAAAATGTACAGTTTGCAAAAGATACCATAACAGCCAATATTAATATCGCCGCAAAAGACCGCTCAGGATTTGAAATAAAAAAATTAGCTGCTGCTTATAAGTTTACGCCGCAGCAAATGGAGTTTAAAAATCTTGACCTCATCACTAACCGCAGCCACATAAGAAATTATTATGTGATGAGGTATAATAATTTTAATAAGGATTTCGCAAACTTTGAGCAGGCAGTAACCCTGGAAGCAAACTTTACCGGCAGCGAAATAAGCAGTGAGGATATAAGCTATTTTGCCCCGTCGCTAAAAACATGGCAAAGAAATTTTTTTATCAACGGAAATGTTACAGGCACCATTGATAATTTATCAGGAAGAAAAATGCTGGTAAGGTCAAACAACAATTATTTTGATGGAGATATTGCTATCAGGGGCTTGCCAAATAATCCATATCTTAATCTTAAATCGAACGAGCTGAGAACCAGTTATGCAGAACTTGCCACCATAATACCATCTCTAAAAAAAGTTACCGGCCCTAATCTTAGCGCTTTAGGCAACATTCATTTTGCCGGAACCTTTACCGGCTTTTTTAATGACTTTGTAACGTATGGCACTCTTACTACCGACCTGGGAACGCTTGTTACTGACCTGCATATGCAATTTCCTGGTAATAGCCCTTCCATCTATTCAGGAAAAGTTGCAACAAATAATTTCAGGTTAGGGAAATTTATTGGTGATGATCAATTGGGAAATATTTCTTTTAATGGTAACATCGCCGGCAAAGGTTTTAATGCAAACAATGTGGATGTTACTGTAGATGGCAACATAAAGCAAATTGAATTTAATAATTATAACTACCAGGATATTATAGCGAAAGGCAATTTTAAAAACAAAGTATTTAAAGGCGCTGTAAGCATTAATGATCCTAATGTAAAAATTGATGGATTAGTGGGGACAGTTGACCTCAGGGGTAAAGAGCCGTTGTTTAATTTTGATGCCAATGTTGCACGGCTTAACCTTAAAAATATCCAGCTTACCAATGATAATTTTTCATTAACGGGTAAATTCAACCTTAATTTTTCAGGTAATAATATTGATAATTTTTTAGGCGCTGCAAAAATTTATAATGCTACCCTGTTGGATAATGATCAAAAATTATCTTTTGATTCTTTAACGATTCGTTCTACCATTTCCGGCGGTAAAAAATACCTGCTTGTACAAAGTAATGAACTTGATGCAAATGTTTCCGGCAATTTTAAAATACTTGAACTCCCTGAAGCTTTTCAATTGCTGCTTAACCGGTATTATCCCGCTTACATAAATAAACCACGCAGAAATATTCATGCACAGGATTTTACTTTTGATATAAAAACAAAAGTTGTTAGCGATTACATTGGTTTACTCAGTAAAAAAATAAATGGATTTAATAATACCACTATAAGCGGTAACCTTAATTTATCAACCAACACTTTAAATATTACAGCAAATGTTCCGTCATTTAATTACAATAATATTGATTTTACCAACTTAAATTTTACAGGAACCGGCACCTTTGATACACTCACGCTTGCCGGCAATGTGGGAGATATAATAATCAGTGACAGCCTGCATCTGCCTGATACAAAAATTTTGGTAACCGCGTATAATGATATATCGGACATCAGTATAAAAACTTCAGCCAGCAAAACACTTAACGATGCAAACCTGTCGCTGCGTTTACAAACTTTACCGGATGGATTTAAACTGAACTTTAATCCTTCCTCATTTGTTATCAATGATAAAAAATGGATACTTGAAAAAGGCGGGGAACTTGTGCTTAGTGACAAATTACTTACAGCCAGTGAAGTAAAATTTGTGCAGAATGATCAACAGATTATTATATCCACAGAGCCTTCTTCCACCGGTAACAGTAATGATGTTTTAGTAGAATTGAAAAAAATAAATATTGGTGATGTGGTACCATTTTTTATACGCTCTCCAAGATTTGAAGGATTGATGACAGGACATCTTAAAATAAATGATCCTTTTGGAAATGCGACGGTTGGTTTTGTTAATCAAATTGACCAGTTCCGTTTTGAAAATGATTCCATTGGAATTCTGAAAACATCAGGAAGTTATTCTTCCCTAACAGGAGATATTGTTGCCAATGCAAGTTCAAATAATTCGCAGTATACATTTATTGCTGATGTTACCTATAAAACCAAAGATTCAACAAATAACCAGTTAAACGGCAGCCTGAATCTTGATAAATCAAATATCAGTTTTCTTCAAAAATATCTAACCTCAATTTTTACAGGGCTAGAAGGCAATGCTACAGGACAACTGAATATTACAGGCAGGGGCAGGGACCCTAAAATAACAGGCAGCGTGGTGCTTAATGATGCATCACTAACAGTAAACTATACACGCTGTAAATATTTTTTTAATAATAACTCTATCTTAAAATTTAATAAAGATGAAATTGATTTTGGAACCTTAAAAATCAGGGACACCTTAAATAATACGGCTACCATAAGCGGTAAGTTGTATCACACATTTTTTGATAATTTCTACTTTAATGAACTTCATTTTAAAACCGACAGGAAGAATGGACTTCCCGGAAAATTTCTTTTACTAAACACAACGGCAAAAGATAATAATGAATTTTATGGGCGTGTAATTGGCGATGCCGAAATGCAGCTTGATGGGCCTATAAGTGACATGAAAATGAATATTACAGGCCAGCCAACAGACAGCAGCCATATTTATTTGCCTACCGGCGATGTTGCAGAAACAGGGAAAATAAATTACATCGAGTTTATAAAGTTTGGAAGAGAAATGAGAACCGATTTGTCAGTTAGGGAAGAGGTAAACATTAAAGTTAATATGGAAATTACTGCAACCCCTTTTGCACAGATAGATGTAATACTTGACGAAACAACCGGGGATATTATTAAAGCAAACGGCAGGGGGAAATTAAATATAAGCGTGGGCACAAAAGAACCGCTAACCATTCGTGGCAGGTATGATGTTGAGGAAGGAGAATACACTTTTAATTTTCAAACATTTTTAAAAACACCTTTTACTTTACAATCAGGATATATTGAGTGGCAGGGCGACCCTTATCTTGCCAACCTTAATATTGATGCAGTTTACAGGGCTAAGCAGGTTGATCTGAGCACCATTCTTACTACATCAGGATTTAGTAATACAAAGGGCGATGTAGATGTTGTTTTTAAATTAAGAGGTACACTTAAAGACCCCCGCCCTGATTTTGAATTTGCTTTTCCTTTTGATAACCCCTTACGATCAGACCCCATCGCCAACCAGTATTTAAAAACAAAATACCAGGCAGATAAAAATGTAATGAACAAACAGGTAACATCCCTCTTGTTGTTTAATTCTTTCATTTCTGATGATAAAAATTTATTTACCACCAACAACACCGGCAACTTTGTGTTTAGAACGGTTGGACAGGTATTATCAAATACGCTTTCTTCTTCGCTTAATAACTGGCTGCAGAAATTATTAAAAACCGACCAGGTAAATCTTTATACAAACATCAATACGTCTGACTTTAATTTACAAAAAAGCCTTACCCAAAAGCAACTTCAAAACCTGGGAAACTTTGGTTTTAAAACAGCCTTTCTAAATAACAGGCTGCTGATAAATTTTGGAGGTAATGTAGACTACCGGCTTGTGCAGGCATCCAATAATTCCAATACTAATTTTCTGTTTACTCCCGATGTTTCATTTGAATATTTAATTTCTCCCGGAGGAAGCCTGCGTGTTGTTGGCTTTAACCGCAGCGATGCTGACCTGGGCGATATTGCAGGAGTTACACGCCGCAACCGTACTGGTATTTTACTCTCCTACCGGAAAGATTTTAATACTTTCTATGAATTGTTTGGAATAGATAAAAGAAGGTAGTTAATCACACCACCCTGCAAGGTTATAAACTTCTTCAAAATCTTTTAGCCCCTTACTCATTTTTTTAAAGAAAACTATATCAAAACAGAACACATAGTGTTCATATACGAACACTTTCGCAAGTGAGCTATTTTCAACTAATTGAATTTCAATAGAATTTTATTTGGCACTGGCATTGAAATATTGCTGGCATAACCATTTATAAAAAAATAAAATGAAACATTCAACCAACAACTTAATTACCGCTTTAAAGAGCCTTGTAATGAAAGTGGCTTTTTGTAGCCAGTTACTGCTTATTAGCCTGGCATTACCTTCACTTTTTTATGTAGGGATAACTTATAACAATGAAGGCCTGCAAAAAAAGAACTTACATCTAACGAATAAGGGGAAAAAATTTTTAGCGACTGACAAAGGGGGAAATGAAAAGACCATTAAATATTTTCCTGCGTTTTTACAGCTGTAAATTATTTTGATGCCATTATTTTATGGCCCAGCTTATCCCGTTTGGTCTCCAGGTATTTTTTATTGTGCTTGTTAGAAGCAATTTCAATAGGTACTGTATCAACAATTTCCAGCCCGTAGCCATTAATGCCTGCACGCTTACGTGGGTTATTGCTGATCAGCTTTATTTTTGTAATTCCCATCTGCCGTAAAATTTGTGCGCCCACTCCATAATCTCTTTCATCCTGCCCAAAACCTAATTCAAGGTTTGCCTCTACAGTGTCTCTGCCCTCTTCCTGTAATTTATACGCCTTAAGTTTATTAAGCAATCCGATACCTCTTCCCTCCTGGTTCATATATAATACAACACCTTTACCTTCTGCTTCTACCATTTTCATCGCAGCATGCAATTGCTCGCCGCAATCACATCGCAGGGAACCTAAAATATCTCCTGTCATACAACTTGAGTGAACTCTTACCAAAACAGGTTCATCTTTTTCCCAGCTTCCTTTTTTCAATGCCATATGTTCCTCACCTGTATTAATTTGTCTAAACGCTATAAGCTCAAAAGTTCCGTATTTGGTGGGCATGCTTACACTCACATCTTCGTGTATCAGTGATTCTGTTTTTAACCGGTAAGCAATAAGGTCTTTTATAGAAATAAGTTTAAGATCAAATTTCTTAGCTATTTTAATTAATTCGGGAACTCTTGCCATTGTTCCATCTTCATGCATAATCTCTACCAGCGCACCTGCTTCACCATGCCCTGCAAGCCTTGCCAGGTCTATAGTTGCTTCGGTGTGGCCGGCTCTGCGTAATACTCCGCCCGATTTTGCTCTCAATGGAAATATATGTCCCGGCTTCCCAAGGTCTTGTGGTTTTGTTGCAGGATCAATTAATGCCTGTATCGTTTTGGAGCGGTCATGCGCTGAAATACCGGTTGTGCATCCATGTCCTAAAAGATCAACGCTTACAGTAAAAGGCGTTGCATGTAAAGCAGTATTTCTGTGCACCATTAATTCCAATCCCAGTTCATCGCATCTTTCTTCAGCAAGGGGAGCACATATCAGTCCCCTGCCGTTTTTACTCATAAAATTTATTATCTCAGGGGTAACATTTTTTGCAGAAGTAATAAAATCACCTTCATTTTCCCTGCTTTCATCATCAACTACAATTACAAGTTTACCTTTTTTTATATCTTCAATTGCACTTTCAATAGTATCTAACATAATCTTATTTAATTTTTCAAAGATACGAAGAGTTTGAGGGATAGTATTAGTTGTAAAAGACAATCACTGTATTAAAAAATAAATTTGTGCCTTAAATTCATAAAGTAGATAAGCAGCAAAATCCATTAAAATCTTGCCTAAGTATTTAATAAATGTTGAATTAATAATTTGTTAATAAAACTTATTACTGGTTACAATATAATTTCATTTCTTTGCCACTTTAAAAAACTAACAAAATATGTTATACAAAAGAATTTTACCTTTTATTATTTTCCTATTTACATTGCCTTCTTTAATAAATGCACAACAGACCACCGGCAGCATTACGGGATTCGTAAAAGATGCAAATGGTCAAAATTTAGCTGGTGCTACTATTACTGCAGTACATGTACCTACAAATTCAAAATACCTTACAGTAGCAAAAAATGGGGGACAGTTCACTCTCCCAAACCTTCGTATTGGGGGTCCATATACTGTAACTATCCATTTTACCGGATTTACTGACCAGGTTTTTAATGACCAGAATGTTGCCCTTGGTACACCATTAAACATCGAAGCAGTTTTAAATCCAAGTACCCAGGTACTAACCGCTGTTACAATAAGCGGGGGTGGCAGAGGACTTATTAGCTCTCAAAGAAATGGAACCTCAACTAATATTTCTGCAAGGCAGATACAGAATATGCCTACAATTAATAGAAACATCCAGGATTTTGCCCGTTTAACACCTCAAGCTAAAGCTGGTACTAATGCAAATACCGGTGAGGGGGCAGGTCTTTCTTTTGCCGGCCAAAGTAACAGGTATAACCAATTTTCAATAGATGGCGCCAATGCAAGTGATGCATTTGGTTTAGGTTCTACAGGTACCAATGGTGGTAACTCAAATATAAATCCTATTTCCATAGAAGCAATACAAGAGATACAAATCGTTTTAGCTCCTTATGATGTTACACAAGGCGGCTTTACGGGTGGTGGAATAAACGCTGTAACTAAAAGTGGAACTAATAAATTACATGGTTCTTTGTATGGGCAATATCAGAATCAAAGTTTTGTAGGTAAAAGCAGTGCTTATAATTCAACTATCTCCAGGCTTCCTTATGGTGATTTTAAAAATCAAACTTTTGGTGCAAGCTTAGGCGGCCCAATCATTAAGAATAAATTATTCTTTTTCGTAAGTGGGGAGAGGTACAAAAAATCAACTCCAATAGCATTTGACCCAACTGTTCCAGGATCTGGCTCTAAAGTAAGTGTTGATACATTAGAAATGATAAAAAACTTTATGCTTAAAAATTACGGATTTGATCTGGGCTCGTACGGTGCTATTAACAATGAGAATCAATCTACTTCTCTGTTTGGCCGCATAGACTGGAATATAAGCAGTAAGCATAAACTTACATTGCGTCATAACTATGTTAACGGAAGTAATGATTTTGCCCGTAGCCGAGGTGCTACTGCTGCATTTTTCGAGAACACCGGTTATAATATTGAAAATACCAGTAATTCAAGTGTTATTGAATTAAATAGTACTTTCTCTTCTTCTGCATCAAATGTTTTGCGCCTCACTTATAATTCAATTAAAGATGCAAGAGTAACTCCAGCAGCTCCAAATTTATTTATTTCAAGCTATGATGTAGTACAAAAGGCGAATATATCATATACCCTTGGTTCGGAGTTTTCCAGTCAAGCCAATAGCCTTGATCAGAATATTCTCACTATAACTGACAATTTTACTCTCTATAAAGGGAACCACACTTTAACTTTTGGTACGAATAATGAATTCTTTAAGAGTTCTAATGTATTTCTGCAAGCCTATTACGGAGCCTATACATATAGTTTAGGAAATAACTCCAATAATAATATAGCAAACTGGATGGCTAATATTAGTTCGGGTATAACCCAGTATCAAGTTGGATATTCAGCAGTTGCAGGCAGAGGTGATAAATCTCCGGCAATTTTAAAATCTGCCCAGCTTTCTGCATACGCACAAGATGTATGGTCGGTTACTAAAGCTTTCAAGCTTACTTATGGTCTTCGTGTAGATCTGCCGTATATCAAAGATGCGCCGGCCGAAAACACAGCGTTTAATACCGCTTTCGCAGCATTTGATGTTAAAACAAATCAAATACCCAAACAGAGATTAATGTTTTCTCCCCGAGTTGGTTTTAATTGGAATATTGCTGACGAAGGTGTGCAGATCCGTGGCGGCTTAGGGATGTTTACCGGAAGAATTCCATTTGTATGGATATCTAACCAATTCAGTAATACTGGTGTTACAACAAAGAATTTAACTTATACAACAACTTCAACACCTACGGTTGGAAGTTTAGCTTTAAAATATGTTTTAAACCCCAATGATCCTCAATTAGGAGCTTTCATTCCGGCAGCCGGAACTCCTGCTCCAAGTGTAATAAATGTGATAGATAAAAATTTCAAATTTCCACAAGTATTCAGGGCAAATTTAGCTGCAGATAAAAAATTAGGGACAGCATTTGTTGCAACGTTTGAAACTGTATTTACAAAAAACATCAACAATGCTTTTTACTCAAATTTAAATATTAGCCCAAATGGTGAAAGCACTGTAACACTTGGCCCTACTACACGCCCTTATTGGAGTAAGCCAAACCTTAATACTAATTATGGCCAGGTAATAAAATTGAGCAATACAAGTAAAGGGTATTCTTTTAATTTTACTGCACAATTACAAAAAACCTATAGTAAAGGATGGCAGGGATCAATTGCTTATACCTATGGTACTGCCACTTCTTTAAATGATATCCCTTCTTCAGTAGCTACCTCAAATTACAGGGGTGTTACATCTGTGAATGGTTTGAACAAACTTGTTTTAAGTGCCTCAAATTTCGATGTTGGATCACGTGTTACAGGATTTATAAGCAAAGAGTTTAAATACCTGAATCATCTTGCAACTACATTCACTTTATTCTACAGTGGGCAAACAGGACAAGGCTTATCCTATGTGTATGCAGCTGCAAGCAGCAAGAATATAACCGGTGAAGATAATTCTTCAACATCATTGGTTTACATTCCTACCTCCCTTGCAGAAGCAAATTTTGTAGATATTGCCAATGGAGCTACTGCCTCACAACAATGGGCTAACTTCCAGGCATTAATGGCAAGCAATAAATACCTGCAAACACATGCCGGTCAAAATGCTGAAAGAAACGGTGATCGTATGCCTTGGGAAAATCATTTTGACCTTCGGGTATCACAGGACTTTTTGCTCAAAAGTCATAAACTACAAATTTTTGCTGATGTAGTTAATGTAGGGGCCTTATTAAATAAGGATTGGGGCCGTTCTTATGGAACCGGTTCTACTCCTGATGGTTTCTTCCCTACAACTTCTTTACTCTTTACACCGATTGTGAGTGGATCACAGAAAAGAGATGGTGGCACAGCTTTTACACCAACAGTTAATAATCCTGCATTTCAATTCAACATTAATAATTTTACCAAGATCGGTAATGATTATAAAACGTATAACGTGAATAGTTTTACATCCCGTTGGAATGCACAAATTGGTGTGAGATATAGTTTCTAATAAAATTTAAAATAAAGAAGCCGCTTCAATAATGAAGCGGCTTCTTTATTTATTACTTTACCTACTCTCTCCCCCAACCCCATTTTAAAAATTCAGGAAACACCTTACTCCATGTGGCAATATCATGTTTGCCATCTTCCAGTTCAAGGTATTTAATATCTCTTTCTTTATCGTAACCTTTTAAAACCAATTCATCAATAAGGCTGATAGTGTCATCTATGGCATCAATAATTCCATTGCTGTTTCTGTCTGCCATTTCATCTTTGGTTCCTGTTTCAAAAAAGAATTTTAGCCAGGGATAATAATCTCCCTTACGAATTTTATTATGCATTATCCTGTGAAGGTTTTCATCAAACAATTCATCATCCTGGCTTAGCGTACGCCACCATAACGATGGGCTGAATAACCCAGCCTTACTAAATTCTTCAGGATGGCTCCATACAATATCTAGTGCACTTAATGCGCCTAATGAAAATCCACAAAAAGATTTTTCCTTAAAAAAATCTATACCGTAAGTCTTTCTTACAAATGGTATCAGCTCATTAAAAATAAATTGAGAATATGCAAGCGCCTTAGTTCCCCGCCCTTTGTAATCAAGAACATCTACAGTTCCATATTCATTTTTCCTGTCTTTTCCACAATATATACCTACACATAATAAAGGCGTTATGCTATCAGCATTTTTTTCCAGGATATTTTCAAATTGCATTTCGGGCAAATTTTGTCCATCATTTATCAGGAGTAAACTTATGCCAGGCTGATTTATCCCATTTATTGGTAAGTAAATATCCAGTGTTACTTCCCTGTCAAGATAAGATGAAAATAAAACATGGCTTTCGGTTAAAATTCCTGCGGTTCTTTCTGTTCCCATATGTCTTCAAAAATACACAAAAGATAAAGGCGTCCTGCATCTGTAGTGTATAGGATGCTAAAAAACATTTTTGTTTTATTGGGCATGAAAAAATATATTTGAATAGGCTTGAAAAATATTTTCAATAGTAACTCACACAAATTGTCATCATGAAAAAAATAGGAGTTTTATTTGGAAGAGAAAGAAGCTTTCCTGAAGCGTTTATTGAAAGAGTAAACAGCAAAAATATAAAAGGAATAACTGCAGAAGCAGTTCATATTGATAAAGTGGTACAGGGCGAACCCAGTGGCTACGCTGTAATAATTGATCGCATATCACAGGACGTTCCTTTTTATCGTGCATATCTTAAAAATGCTGCGCTTACAGGTACTGCTGTAATAAATAATCCATTTTGGTGGAGTGCAGATGAAAAATTTTTTAATAATTGCCTGGCTACAAAAATTGATGTTCCTGTTCCAAAAACAGTTATTCTTCCTTCAAAAGAATTGCCGGTTGATACAACTGAGCAATCATTTGCAAACCTTGCATTTCCATTAGACTGGAATGGTATTATTAACTACATAGGATTTCCTGCGTATATGAAACCTTTTGCAGGTGGCGGCTGGAAGAATGTTTATAAGATAAAAGATATGGATGACCTGTTTAGAAAACATGGAGAAACGGGTGAACTGGTTATGATGCTTCAGGAGGAAATTATTTTTGATGAATATTACAGGTGCTATTGTATTGGAGGCAAGCATGTACGCATTATGCCATACGAACCTCGTAATCCTCATCATTTAAGATATGCTGCAGATTTTAAACCTGATAAAGAACGCCACGCTTTAATGGAAGATATTGTTTTGAGAATAAATAAATACTTGGGCTACGATTTTAATACAGTAGAACTTGCGTTACGCGATGGTGTGCCTTATGCAATTGATTTTTGCAACCCTGCGCCTGATGCAGAAGTAACCAGTGTAGGCCAGGAAAATTTTGATTGGGTTGTGGAAACAGCCGCCAATTTTGCTATTGAAAGAGCAGAACAACAGGATGATAAAAAAGATAATCTTACCTGGGGAGAATACGTAAAACGGAGTGCTGGCAAAAAAAAACTTTATTAAAAAAGAAAGACAGGAAAAAAGTATATAAAGTAAAGAGATTAGACTAATTCACTAATAAACTGATTAACTAACACAAATGGCTGGTATCTCTTTTAAAAATTTTACACTTGGTGTTGAAGAAGAGTACATGGTTATAGACCCTGTAAGCCGTGAATTAAAAAGCCACGAGCAAAAAATAGTACACGAAGGTCAAAAAATTATAAAAGATAAAGTAAAAGCAGAAATGCACCAGGCTGTTGTGGAAGTGGGCACTGATATTTGCCAGGATATTGACGAAGCAATGATGGATGTAGCAGTCCTGCGTAAAACAATAAGCAGCATTGCGGGGGATTTAGGATTATGGGTAGGCGCTTCAGGTACACATCCTTTCAGCCATTGGGAAAGCCAGTTAATAACTGACCATGCAAGGTATAGTGAGATTGTAAACGAATTACAGGAAGCAGCCCGAAGTAATTTGATATTTGGATTACATGTGCATGTGGGTATGGAAAACAGGGAGATGGCTATACACATTGCCAATTCTGCCAGGTATTTTTTACCTCATATTTATGCATTAAGCACTAACTCTCCTTTTTGGGAAGGAAGATTAACCGGATACAAATCTTTCAGGACAAAGGTCTTTGATAAATTTCCAAGAACAGGAATACCGGATCAGTTTGAAAGTATTGAAGCGTACGATAATTACATCAAGCTTTT
>JAQBNL010000095.1 GCA_028288585.1 Chitinophagaceae bacterium
GGAGCTGGAAATAAAACAATGGTAAGTTTATGATGAGCCCTTATCGATACAAAACATTGAACCGGATGTAGCTCTGGCATCATTAGTAAAATGGATGGAGAAAAATGAATTGCAAAGATTATTTACACGAACACAAATTCTTATTGCGCCCGGTTATAAATTTAAAATTGCAAAAGCATTGATAACAAATTTTCATCAGCCTCTATCGACTTTATTATTGTTGGTTGCTGCTATTACAGACAACTGGAAAACGATCTATGAGTATGCTTTGAATAATGATTTCCGGTTCCTTAGTTATGGCGATGGATGTTTGCTCTTTTTATAATCTCTTATATCTATGTAAATTACAGTGGTATTATAATATTAAAACCATGATCATGAGAACAATTATAATTTCCATTTTATTATTAAATTTTTCATTTTGCTTTGCACAGCAAAATGACTGGAGTGCCGTTGAAAATGTATTTGGCAAAAAGGGAACTGTTCAGGATAATGTTTTTAAGATAAGCTATCCCCGCTCTGACCTTAAAGTAAAGGTTGGTGACTTTACAGTTGCGCCTGGCTTTGCTCTCGGCTCATGGATAGGGTTTATAAATTTAAGTAAGAGGATGAATATGAGCGACCATGAGACTGACATGAAAAACCAGGCAATGATGATGGGAGACCTCGTTCTTTTGGATACTGAAGTGCCGGAAGTTTTAAAAAAACTGGTAGCAGTTGATCTAAAAGTAACAGCCATTCATAATCATCTTATTAATGAATCGCCCAATGTAAAGTATGTACATTTTTCAGGAACGGGTGACAGGGTAAAGCTGGCAGAAACGATCAAATCTGTTCTTGCAATAACATCTACACCATTAATGCCCCCGCAATCACCTGCGCAAACAACTAATATTGATTGGTCAAACGTAGAGGCAATCTTAGGAACAACAGGTAAGCATAATGGAATGTTGTTACAATATGTTTTTCCAAGAAAAGAAAAATTAAAGGAAAGCGGAATGGTGATGCCGCCATTCATCGGGATGGGAACTGCAATTAATTTTCAAAAGGACGGTGATAAAGCTGCTATAACAGGCGATTTTGTTTTATTGGCAGATGAAATAAATCCTGTGATTAAGATTTTAATTGATAATGGAATTACCCCAACAGCATTGCACAACCACATGATACATGATGATCCAAGATTATTTATGATGCACTTTTGGGCAATTGATGATCCTGCAAAATTAGCAAAGGCATTGCAACAGGTCCTTACTTCGACAAACCATGCTGCAATAAAAAAATGAGAATAACTTTCTTATAACAAGGTAAAAATTGCAATTGTTGGGGCCTTTATTTTAATTCGATTCAAAAAAGTTCAGGGGCCTTTTATACTTCCTGCGGCAGCTTTTTTAGGGTTGATGATTAAGAGTTTTGTGTAGATTTTTTTTAATTTATTTTTGAATAGTAACCGGTGTACCCGAAGGAATGTAACTATATAGATCTTTTGCTTCACTGTATTTTAAAGAAACACATCCATCGGTCCAGTTTTGAAAATAATCAACCGTCCATTCTTCCTGCGGGCGGGTAGCATGTATGGCAATACCACTGCCTATTCTTGCAGTCCTTGGTATAAGGCCGCGGGACTGTCTTTCATTAAATTTTTTAATGCTCTCCTGGTTAGGGAAATCCAATAATAATTCAGGGCCCCATTGAGGATGAATTTTTTTAAGTAAAACTTTAAAGTGTCCTTCCGGCGTTTTTTTATCTCCCTCCATGTACTTATCATTTAGGTCATTGCTGCCAAACACTACGGGATAAGTAGCATACCAGCCTTCTTCATCATACACCTTTAATTCATAATCAGATTTATCAATGATAATATAGTAAGGATTGTCTTTAACTAATGCCGAAGTGAGAGAGGAATTTATCTTTATACCAATGGATGTTCTTTTAACTATTTTTCTCTTTTTTGATTTACTAAACGAAAAAAATAATATTGAAAAAGCTAAAAGAATAAAGGTTCGTAATCCAAAGTTTTTCATTGCCGGGGCCGGGGTTTAAATCAAAAATAATTTAAATGAGATGCCTTGCAAAACAATTATAGTTAAGTGAATAACAATTAACTTTTTTTCAACAGCAGATGAAGGAGATTCAAAACTAATCCCATTGTTTTTCTTCCAGCATCCTTTGTTTATCAACCCTGGCCGAAATAAAAATACTTATCTCATATAAGAAAATAAGCGGTACAGCTACAATGGTTTGGCTTGTCCAGTCGGGAGACGGTGTTATAATAGCCGCTAAAATTAAGATAACTATGTAGGCATACTTACGGTATGTTTTTAAATATTGGGGAGTTATAATTCCTATTTTAGAAAGTACATATGCCAGCACCGGCAGCTCAAAGGCTATCCCGCAACCAAGGATAATATTTACCAGCGTATCAATATAATCTTCAAGACTGGGTAAATAAGTTTGTGAGCCTAATGTGCCCAGCTTAAAGGTTGCTAAAAAATTAAATGTAAACGGCGCCAGCAAAAAATAGCCGAATGCCCCGCCGGTAAAAAAACAAAGAGAAACCCATCCAATACTTCCTCTTGCATATTTTAATTCTTTGCTTGATAAAGCAGGTTTTACAAACTTCCACAACTCCCAAAATAAATAAGGAAAAGCTATAATCAATCCTCCCATAAAACAAATATTAATGGCAGAAGTAAAGGACCCTCCAATAGTATTTATTAATAACGGGATTTTTACAGGCGGCATGCATAGCGTATTCCCAAGATGAAGTGTGTGTCCTAAACTGCACAATGCTCCATAAGTTATAAAGCTTTCTCTTGCGGGAGCATATATGATGTTATCAAATATCCAGTCAATGAAAATAAAGATACCAATGGCTGCTACCACCAAAGCAATTGCAGACCGCACAATATGCCATCGTAGTACTTCAAGGTGGTCAATAAAGCTCATTTCAGCTTTTTCGCCATCATCCTTTCCACGTATCTTTTTAAAGAAAGATTTTCTATTTGTTGTGTCTACGCTCAATGCTGAATTTATAACTGGTTACGCAAAGATACTATTTAGGGATGTTAGATTTTAAGCCAGCAACCATTTCATTTAGCTAACGGCTATTTTTTTTACACTCCCTGTACGCTTTAACGGCCCCCAGCCCTGCAACTCACCTTTTATTGCCCGGGTAAATGATTTAAAGGCGATATAATACATCATCTGGCGGTATATTAACCGTTGAGGAATCATCCAAAAAAGTTTTTTATAATCTTCCTTTTCAAAAGCAAATGCAAGAGCAGCACCTGCCAGGTCAACCAAAGTAAATATTCCATAATAAAAAAGAATGTGGGGAACGCTGGCTACAACAATATTCATAGATGCTGCAATTAAACTAACTGCGAGTATAAGGTCGGCCAGCGGGGCCAGGAAAGGTAATATCATTTGAAATATGAGAATGTTAGGCATGGCTACCATTCCAAAGTTTTTATATTTTGGGTTAAGCACTGTATCGCGGTGCTTCCAAAAACATTGCATCACACCAAAGCTCCAGCGAAAGCGCTGCCGCATAAACTGCCTGAATGTTTCCGGGGCTTCAGTATATGAAATAGCCTTAGTACAATTACGGATTATATATCCTTTGCGATGCAAACGCATAGTAAGGTCACAATCCTCAGCTAAAGTATCTGTAGTAAAACCTCCTGCAATTTTTATTGCTTCTTTGTTAAATGCGCCTATTGCGCCGGGCACAACCGTTATACAATTAAGCAGATCAAATGCACGCCTGTCAAAATTCTGGGATGTAATGTATTCAATGCTTTGCCATTTGGTAATCATATTTATCTCGTTACCAACTTTTACATTGCCTGCTACTGCGGCCACTTTTTCATTATCAAAATATTTCATTAAAAGAGATACGGCATCTGATTTTAACTGGGTATCTGCATCAATACAAACCACGTAATCTGCCTTTGATTTTTCAATACCAAAATTTAATGCAGTTGCTTTACCTCCATTTTGTTTTGTGAATACATGAACGTTAGGAGCATTATTAAAAGCATCTTTTACTATTTGATAGGTTTCATCTTTACTTCCGTCATCAATAAAAATTATTTCCAGGTTCGGATAATCCTGTGCTATTAAACTGTTAACCGTTCTAACTGCATTAACCTTTTCATTATATGCCGGAATTATTATACTAACCAATCGGGCATGATTAGGATCAAATGCAAAAGCATGACTTTTCTTTTCAGCACTTTCCTTACGTTTTTGAATGGCAGCCAGTGTGGCCATAGCAATCATTCTACCCACAGATAATACAATGCCGATTATAAATAAAGAGAATAAAATATGACCGCCCCAATAAGTTACTTCTGCTAAAAAGAAATTCAATTTCATTATCCATCCGTCACGGGACCGGGGGACAGGTGGCATTACAACATCTTTGGTTTCACCCATAAGATCAGCAATGGTTGTAAACTTGTAACCTCTTTCTTTAAAATATTTTATTATAACAGGTAATGCATTTACAGTAGCCTGCCGGGTTTCGCCACCGGCATCGTGTAATAAAATAATGCTGGCATTTCTTTCCTCAACCTGCTTTATTACTCTTGCTATTATGGAATCTGAGGTCACACCCGGCTGCCAGTCCATAGGGTCAATGCTTTCGGCAACCGTTAAATAATTTTCATTCCTGCTCCTGGCAATAGGTTCAAGCTCTTCATAAGTTTGAGGCTCAGAGTCAGCATTATAAGGCGCCCTGAATAAAATAGTTGATCTGCCTGTAATGCTTTCAATCAGCAGGCGGGTGGCTTTCATTTCAATTCCGGCTCTCACTAAACTCATCTTGGCAATATTATGATGTGTAAAAGTGTGATTGCCTATTTCAAACCCGGCTTTATAAATACGTTGTAAAATGGGTATGTTGTTTTCTGCAGCCAATCCTACAATAAAAAATGTTGCAGGTATTTTTTCTTTTTCAAGAATATCCAAAATTTGCGGAGTGTATTCATCACTTGGCCCATCATCAAAAGTGAGAATAAGTTTATGTCCCTTACCTATGGTAGTGTCTTCTGCAAATTTTCTTATAACATAGCCTGATGGCAGTTGTATATACGCCTGCTCTGCGATCAATTGGTCTGTACTGTCAATCTCAAATTTAATTTTTCCTTCCTGCGGTGTATAAAGAATATCAAGCATCTCGCCCTCACCAACAAAGCCTACATTATCAGCAATTATGGGTATAGCGGACAATGCATCAAAATTAAAAGGATGAACTTCTAAAGCAGCATTACTAAGATCCATATTATAATAATTCCACATCCTCGTGTCTTCGCTTCCAAGCCTCCACAAGGCTGTTCCACCTGTAGCATATTCATCACTATACCTTAAAATATTAAAAGTAGTTGCAGCATCGGTAAACCAAACCTGGTGTGGGATTTTTTTTATCTTACCCTCTTCATCCTCCTGCTCTGATACATAGCTGTAGTGAAGATTGTAGCTGTCATTATCATAAATAATTTTTGCATTAAGTACTTTGGCTTTGTTAATCGCCTGGTTATAAGTATAGGCTGAATCCTGTTTACCATTTGACCAATCGTAACCGAAGCCGCCGATACCTAAAATTATTTTAGAAGCCGGCATTTTAGAAGCCGTCCAATCCAACGCCTCTTCAATCCATTTTTGAGCACTGATTGGCCCGGGCCCTGTTGAATTATTGGACTGATCGTAAGCCATCAATATCACATAATCATTATAATCAGATAATTTTTTATAATCATAATCATTATTTTTTGGTTCAACATCCATTGTAACCGTCATATTCAATCCATGCAGGGTTTCATATAATTTCTTTTGAAAAGAAGTGAGTGGTCCGTTGGTTTTTTCAATCAGGTCTTCAAAGTCTATATTAATTCCGCTGAAATGGTAATATTTTAAGGTATCGGCAATTTGCTGAATCAGTTTATCCCGGGATATTGTATCCCCTAATATTTTATGGAGCAATTTCCCGTCAAAGCTTTTTAAAGAAGAATTAAAATTGGAGAGCATTGGCATTATGCGTAATTTTTTCAGCCGCATTTCTGCCAATCCTGCACTATCAATTCTTGTTTGTAACCGTAATGTTACTGTATCAATAAAAAACCATTCGGGAAAGATTGTATTAAGCTTATCTCCATATTTTTCGAGGTCCGGCAATGAGGTACTGGCCGTCCACGGAGTATAAAAAGCGGCTCTTATATAAGGTATCTTTTCAGCGCTATTGCCGGTTGATAATTTTTTGAGTCTTCTTAGTGAATCTTCTTTTTCTTTATTGATCAGGAATTCTTTAAAGCCCTTTATTTTTTTGTTTTGATGGGAAGGAATGGATAATGGACTGGAGGGATCCATTTGCAATTCATAATCCCTGGCCTTTGATTGCAGGTTAGGCATAGAGGGTAGTGAGCCGCTAAATAAAGCCAGTCCTAATACTACAAATAAAAATATAGCAACCATTGCCAATATCCTGGTTGTCCACTTAACACTTTTCCATCGGATAGTCTTTTGGGTTTGAAAAACCTGGGAAGCATTACTCATTGCCACAAAGTTATAAAAGCTGCAATGTAAAATTTATTTAAAAAGAAGGAGAAGGAAGTAAAGAGGGTAAAAAGAAAGGACCCTGTAGAAACAGGGTCCGTTTACCAAAACTAACTGCTTATGAGAAAATTGACTTTTAAAACTTACGATATTATATTATTCAAATAAGATGCCAAAAGTCCAAATCAAGTTGTTAAGGAATTTATAATGTAATAGGAGAAGCAAAAAAAATTACCCCGTCGCTGTAAAATTAATTCTGGGATGTAAGCTTTTCAGAATTTTCAGCAAACTGCAAAGCATCTATAAATTCCTGTACACCACCATTTAATACAGCATCTAAATTATAGATAGTTAATCCAATACGATGATCGGTTACCCTGCCCTGTGGATAGTTGTATGTTCTTATTTTAGCTGAGCGGTCACCGGTAAGCACCAGACTTTTTCTATGCCTTGAAATTTCCTCTTCCTGTTTACGAACCGTTTCCTCGTAGAGTTTTGTCCTCAGCATCTGCATAGCTTTTTCCCTATTCCCCAACTGTGAGCGCTCCGTTTGACAAACCACCACGATTCCTGTAGGTATATGAGTTAAAAAAACTTTCGTCTCAACCTTGTTTACATTTTGCCCCCCGGCACCGCCACTCCGGGCAGTCTCCATCTTTACATCGCTGTCTTTTACTTCCACATCAACTTCTTCAGCTTCGGGCATTACTGCCACTGTTGCAGCACTGGTATGAACCCTGCCACTGGCTTCTGTATCGGGAACCCGTTGTACCCGGTGAACCCCGCTTTCAAATTTTAATGTTCCATAAACATCATCCCCCGTCACCTCTATCTGCACTTCTTTATATCCTCCTACTGTTCCTTCGCTTTCGCTTAGCAGTACCGTTTTCCAACCTTTTCTTTCACAATATTTCAGGTACATCCTCATCAGGTCGCCTGCAAAAAGGGAAGCTTCATCCCCGCCTGTTCCTGCTCTTATTTCTAATATGCAGTTCTTATCATCCATCGGATCTTTTGGGATAAGCATTGTGCGGATCTGTTTTTCCAGCGCCTCTTTTTTTTCCTGTAAGCCGGGTAATTCTTCCTTCGCCAGGTCTCTCATTTCATTATCATCACTGTTCAGCACTTCTTTATTAAAGTCAATATCTTCCAATACTTTCGCATATTCATTACGCACCTTCACAATTTTCTCAAGGCTACGGTATTCCTTACTTATGGCGGTATACTTTTTATTATCCCCTACAATCTCAGGATTGGTTAATGCAACACCCAACTCATCAAATCTTGCTTTTATTCCATCCAGTTTATCTAACATAATGTATTTTTATTTTGGTTACCGGCAGATGTACTACTACTAAACATCGTGGAGCTTATCCTGGGTTTAGCAAAGGATCACTCACTTCAGCCGCATACCAATATTCAACAATTGGCGGCAAAATTAATTCATTAACGGATTGTATGAGTTATAGAAAGTTTAAAGCGGATCATTTATTTACAGGAACTGAACTGCCTGGCAATAATAAAGTGCTGGTAATAAAAAGTAATGGAGAGATTGAAGGCATCATCAATGAAAATGAGGCCGGAGAAGATATTGAAAGTTTTAAGGGAACCCTTACCCCTGGCTTTGTAAACGCTCACTGCCACCTGGAACTATCCCACATGAAAGATTTAATTCCGGAGAAAACGGGGTTAGTGGATTTTGTTTATAAAGTAGTGAATGAAAGACATTTTGCTGAAGAAGAAATTTTAAATGCTATAGAGAATGCAGAAAATGAAATGCTTTCAAATGGAATTGTAGCCGTTGGTGATATTTGTAATAATCTTTTAACCCTGCCACAAAAACAAAAACAAAGATTAGCATATTATAATTTTATTGAAGCCAGTGGATGGTTGCCAACAATTTCTCAAACAAGATTTGAAAGAACATTAAATATTTACAATGAATTTTTAACTCACAACCCGCAACTCACAACCCGCAACTCCATCGTTCCGCATGCGCCCTATTCCGTATCCGATGAATTATGGAAACTTATCACTCCTTATTTTAAAAATAAAGCAGTGAGCATTCACAACCAGGAAACTGTATTTGAAGATGAATTATTCTTACAAGGCTCGGGAGATTTTGTAAGAATGTATCAACTAATGAATATTGATAACACACACCATCAGCCTACCAATAAATCAAGTTTACAATCGTATTTTTCAAAATTATCAAAAGCAGCATCACTCATTCTTGTTCACAATACTTTTATCAAACAGGAGGATATTGATTTTGCAGAAAACAATAAAAGTGATGGCCAGCAATTATCTTTTTGCATTTGTATAAATGCAAATCAATACATCGAAAACGCCGTGCCGCCCATACAACTGTTGATGAAAAATAATTGCAACATTGTTTTAGGCACAGACAGCCTTGCGGGCAATTGGAGCCTGAACTTACTTGACGAAATGAAAACTATTCAAAAGAATTTTCCTGGTATTACTTTAAAAGAAATGTTGCAATGGAGTACTATTAATGGGGCAAAAGCTTTGCAAATGGATACAGCTTTAGGCAGCTTTGAAAAAGGCAAAAAGCCCGGAGTAGTGTTAATAGAAAATACAGATGGTGTAAAATTGAAAAAGGAATCTTCTGTAAAAAGAGTTCTGTAATCTTTTAATCCCAAAATCCCGGTTCAAACAGACAACACCTCGTGCAAAATCGGAAGCGTTTTCATGATCCCAAAATCCTGGATATGTAATCCATAAAAATTTTGCAAAGCAAACAGCATCTCTTTTCTCATAGATTTATTAAGTTTTATTTCTGTCAGTTCACCAGGGTGCTGCACCTTTAATAATTGCGAAATGTGATAACTGTAATCCTGCTCTAAAAAATGCGGGTGATGGGGAGTAAGCTTAATAAACCTGCCTTCCTGCAAATCGAGTATTGAATTATTTTCAGAATAATCGTCCTCGAGTTTTAACCCGAAAAAATGTGAGAGGTGTAAACAAAAGTATAAAGGAAAGTTGGCTGCAACTGCATCTTCTGATATATCCAGCTGCATAAATGCATCTTCTGTAAATTGAAAAAGATCAACATTGTTTTCAGGTTGCTTTAAACATTTTTGTAAAAGCTCAACCATATATAATGCAACTGAATTCCTGGTAACGTCGTTTAAAATATTTTTATATAAATGTGCCCATTTAAATTCTTTAATTCTTTGCAAATTCTTTAATTCATTGTGATACACTTCCATCTCTAAAATAGAAGCCGGCTGAAAAAAATTTGCCTTTGAGGTTTTACCCGACGACCGCACACCATTTACCAAATAGGATTGTATACCAAAAAGCTCGGTAAAGATATTTACAACCACAGATGTTTCACCGTATTTTACAGTTCGTAATACAATGCCTTTTGTTTGATAAATCATAATGTTTGAACCATGACTTTTGGGATTAAGGATTAATGGAATTTGAATAATATTATATCCTTATTAAGTAAAATTAATCAAAGAGAATAATACGCTAAATCTTATTAATTGGGTATGGCTGTATATTTGAATAAATTAATATTCTGTTATGTGGAAACTCCTTGCAAAATTTGTTTTAAAATTCAGGCTTTTCTTACTTATTATTTTATTGGCCCTTACAGGCTTAATGGCATACTTTGCCAGCAAGGTTCAAATTAGCTATGAGTTTGCCAAAGCAATACCAACTGATAATCCGAAATACCAGCAATACTTATCATTCAGAGAAAAGTTTGGAGAGGATGGAAACCTTTTGGTAATAGGCGTACAGACTGATAAATTTTTTGAGCTGAATACATTTAATTCTTTTAATAAACTTACTGCTGAGCTAAAAACTATTCCGCATGTAGAGGATGCACTAAGTGTTTCTTCTGCAGTAAATCTTATAAAAGATACAGCAACACAAAAACTAACTTCTGTTCCTATATTTTCTAAAACGATAAGTTCGCAACAAGAGCTTGACAGCAGCAAAAATGTTTTTTTTAGCCTTCCATTTTATAAAACTCTTTTATACAATCCTGAAAGCAGTGCATATCTTATTGCAATTCGCATTAATAAAGTAGCCCTGGCTTCTTCTTTAAGAACTGAAATAGTAAACAATATCATTGTCAAAGCAAATGCTTTTACTGCCGCAACAAAAATTGAGACGCACTTAAGCGGGCTTCCTTTAATTAAAACATTGGTAGCTGACAGGATAAAAAGGGAAATGAAATGGTTCCTTCTCGGCTCACTGGCATTATCAGCCATTATATTATTGATATTTTTCCGTTCGGTAAGTACAATGTTTTTATCCTTATCAGTTGTATTAACCGGCGTTATATGGAGTTTTGGTATTTTATTTTTATTTGGATATAAGATTACTTTACTAACCGCTTTAATTCCACCTTTAATTGTTGTTATCGGGGTACCGAATTGTATTTACTTTTTAAATAAATACCATTCAACCTATAAGGCAAGTAATAATAAAGAGCAATCTCTTATAGATATGGTTAGTAAGATGGGGGTTGTAACACTATTTTGTAACCTTACAGCAGCCATTGGTTTTGCGGTTTTTGCTCTTACCAAAAGTGCCATCTTAAAAGAATTTGGTGCAGTTGCAGGCATCAGCATCATGATGATTTTTGTAATATCATTTATTTTATTACCCGCCGTATTAAGTTATTTATCCCCGCCAAAAAAATCACAAATTAAATACCTTGATAATCCCTGGCTTACAGGTTTGCTTTTAAAAATTGAGCAATGGGTTATGCATCATAAAAAAATTGTTTATGGAGCTACTGTAATAATTCTGGCCTTTGCAATAATGGGTGTTCTTAAATTACGTTCCGAAGCATTTATGGTTGAGGACCTTCCGGAAACAGATAAAATTTATTCTGATCTTAAATTTTTTGAAAAAAATTTTAAAGGTGTTTTACCGCTGGAAATTGTTGTGGATACAAAAGAGCGGAATGGCATTAGAAAACGTGGATTGGAAGTATTTGAAAAAATAGATTCTTTATCACAATATGTTTCGCAGCAAAAGGAAATGGCACGGCCACTTTCCATTGCAGAAGCCATGAAATTTCTCAAACAGGCTTCATTTGACGGTGATACTGCTAATTATCTTTTGCCAAACACGAGTGATTTTATGGTCATGTCAGGGTATTTTAAATTTAAAAAAGACAGCAGCCAGAAAAACGGGTTAACAAACCTGGTTTCAAGCTTTATAGATACCGCAAACCAAAGTACCCGGATAAGTATTAATATGGCAGACGTAGGTACAGTAAGGCTGCCGGAAATTTTGAATGGCATAAAAACAAGGGCCGATCAACTATTTGATACATCAAAATATAATGTACAGCTAACAGGAGGCAGTATCACATTTTTAGAAGGCAGTAAATTTATTATAGAGGGATTAAAGCAAAGTATACTCTGGGCATTTTTATTAATTGCATTATGTATGCTGTATCTCTTTAAATCTATTCGTATCCTTTTCTGTTCTCTTATTCCCAATGTAATTCCATTAATTGTAACAGCGGGTATTATGGGCTGGGTAGGCATACGCCTAAAACCTTCAACTGTATTAATTTTCAGCGTGGCGCTGGGAATAGCCATTGATGTTACCATACGGTTTCTCGTAAATTATAAACAGGAACTTCCACAGCATAATAATAATGTTATTAAAACAGTTAGTGAAACCATTAAACATACGGGTTTAAGTATTTTATATACCTCAATGGTGTTGATTGCTGGTTTTATAATTTTTTGTTTCAGTGGCTTTGGAGGCACCCAGGCACTGGGCTGGCTAACCTCATTAACTTTATTGGTTGCCACATTAACCAATCTTATTTTGCTTCCTGTATTATTACTGGCCGGTACAAAAGACAAGCGTGAAACAGGGGTTTAATGCACATTTCTGTGCAAAAACTCATGTAAATTATTTTTGTGAATTTGTGGTTCTCACATATATTTGTTTTTACCAAAATTTTATCATTCAGGAAAGAGCATAAGAATATTTCTAAAGAGGATCCCGCTAATGCAGCATTCGATGTACTAATATTGTCATTAAGTATTCCATTTAACAATAATTAACAATTTTTTTTTAATCAGCATTAATAATTAAATTAAAACACACATGAGAAAATTTTTCTTAACGTTATCAGCGATATTTTTCCTGCTGATAAATGCAATGTCTCAGAATCGCACAATTACAGGTAAGGTTACTGACGAGAATGGGCAGGGAATTCCAAGAGCCTCTGTAATCGTTAAAGGTACCCAGATTGGAACAACTACTAATTCCGATGGAAACTTTACTTTAAATGTTCCGGCAAATGCCAAAACACTGGTTATTTCATCAGTTAACATGAACATCCAGGAAGTTGCTGTAAAAAGCGGGAATATTGATGTTGCTTTAGTGCCTAAGGCTAACAACCTGGAAGAAGTTGTAATTAATGTACCGTATGGCGTAATTAAAAAGACTGCCTTTACAGGTTCTGAAGCAACTGTTACTTCAAGGTCAATTGAAAAACAGCAGGTAACTTCTGTTACAAGAGCTTTAGAAGGCTTGGTACCTGGGATTATGACCACAAATGGTGGTGGTGCTCCGGGTTCAGGTGCTTCCATTGTTATAAGAGGCTTCAGTTCAATTAATGGATCAAGCAATCCTCTTTATGTTTTAAACGGAATTCCTTACGATGGTTCTATTTCATCGCTTTCTACTGATGATATTGAATCTGTTACCGTTTTAAAAGATGCAGCAGCTTCTGCGTTATATGGTTCACGTGCTGCCGGTGGCGTTATTATGATAACAACAAAAACCGGTAAAAGAGGCCGGCCTGCAGTTTCTGCTACCGTTCGCCAGGGTTATTTAACCAGGGGTATTCCGGAATATGACAGGGTAGGCCCTAAAGATTATTATGAGTTAATGTGGCAGGCTACCAGAAATGCTTTCCAGTATGGACAGGGTCAAACTGCTGCTGTTGCAGGAGCTAATGCTTCCGCACAGCTAACTGATGCCAATCACCTTGTATACAATGCTTACAATGTGCCCGGCGCTCAACTGGTAGATCCTGTAACAGGGAAATTAAATCCTGCTGCACAGCTTTTGTGGAACGAATCATGGGAAGATGCCCTCTTTCGTGTTGCACCCCGTACCAATGCTAATGTAACTGTTTCCGGTGCTGGTGACAAAAGTGATTATTACCTTTCTTTGGGTTATTTAAACGAAAGTGGAATTGAAAAGCATACCGGTTATAAGAGATATAATATCCGTTTAAATGTAAATACAGCAGCTACAAACTGGTTAAATGTAGGTACAAATCTTGACGGAGCTTATTCTGAAAATCAGGGTGTGCTTCAATCAGGTTCATTTACATCAAATCCTTTTTATTACAGCCGAAACATGGGGCCTATTTACCCGGTTTATCAACATGATAAAACTACAGGGGCCATAATTTTAGATGCCAGCGGTAAACCAACACTGGATTATGGTGTACCGGCTCAAATGGGCGCCAGGCCTTATGCTACTAATTCTAACCTGGTAGGTTCACTGGCATTAGATGAAAGGTCCACTAAACGTTTTAATGGAAATTCAAATTCTTTTGCAGAAATTAAATTTTCAAAAAACTTTTCTTTTAAATCTACTTTCGGACTTGGTCTAACAGAAGATAATGGTACTACCTATCAAAACAGCCAGTTTGGTGATGCCCAAAATGTAAGTGGAAGGTTAACCAAATCTTTTAACCGCCAGGTTTCTTATACTTTTAACCAGGTATTAAACTTTAATAAAAGTTTTGGCCGTCATTCAGTAAGGGCATTGGTAGGTCATGAAAATTATAAATGGAGTAATACTGTCATGTCAGCTACAAAAACAGGCTTCCAGTTTCCGGATATAATTCAACTGAATACTGCTACCTTAACTGAGGGTACTCCTTCTTCAAGTTTAGACAAGCTGAGAATAGAAAGTTATTTTGCCAATGTTAATTACGATTTCAATCAAAAATACCTGCTTTCAGCCAGTGCACGCAGGGATGGCTCATCCCGTTTTGCTGATTCAGTAAGATGGGGAAATTTTTATTCCGCAGGTATTGGCTGGCGTTTGTCACAGGAAAGCTTCCTGAAGAATGTTAGCTGGCTTAATGAATTAAAATTAAAGGCAAGTTATGGTGAAGTGGGACAGGATGATATTGGATTGTTATACCCGTACAGGGATTATTTTTATGGTGACGGTTTTGGAAGTTACTTTGGCAGCAATACAGTAGCTAACCCTACTTTACATTGGGAAAAGAATAAAAAATTCAATGTAGGTTTTGATTTTGCAATCTTAAATAACCGTGTGCAGGGAACGATAGAATATTTTAATAATGTTTCCCAGGACCTTTTATTTAAAGTTCCTCTTGCTCCTAGCTCTGGTTCTTCTGATGTTAACCAGAATATTGGATCTTCTAAAAACACGGGTATTGAACTTCAGTTGGGGTATAATGTAATTCGCAAAAAGAATTTTGACTGGAGGATAGATTTAAACCTAACCCATATAAAGAATGAAGTAACAAAATTACCGCCCAATCAAACCGAAAAGGGAATTGTTAGTGGTACCAAAAAGATTTCTTTGGGTCATTCTATCTATGATTTCTGGTTAAAGGAATTTGCAGGAGTGGATGCAGCAAATGGTGAGGCATTATTTTACAAAGATGTACTGGATGCCAATGGAAAAGCAACAGGCAGCAGGGTTTTAACCAATAACATTAATTCTGCAAGCTTTTATTATTTTGGCTCAGCTATTCCTGATATTAATGGAGGCTTAACCAATTCATTCCGTTATAAAAACTTTGATCTTTCTGTTTTGCTAACTTTTGCTTACGGCGGACTGTTTTACGACGGTAACTATTCAGGACTTATGAGCGCAAGCGGTTACGGTACAGCATTGCATACTGATATATTGAACAGGTGGCAAAAGCCAGGTGATGTTACTACAGTTCCTAAACTGCAAAATGCCGTGGCTAACCAGGAAGGCCAGTCGAACCGCTTCCTTTTTGATGGTTCTTATCTTAATGTAAAAAATATAACATTAGGCTATACACTTTCTAAACCATTACTAAACCGTTTGCATATGGGCGGAGCAAAACTTTTTGCAAACGTTGATAATGCTTATTTGTTCACTGCAAAAAAAGGTATGGACCCACAACGGGCATTTAATGGAACATCAGATGCCAGTTACCCTCCTTTCCGCACATTTACAGTTGGCCTCAACATAAATTTATAATACTTAAAGAATAATAAAATGAAAAAATTAAAACTTATCGCAATGCCGTTTCTGCTGTTAATTCTGGCAGTGGGCTGCAAAAAAGATTACCTCGAAACACGTCCAAGTGATGCGGTTACACAACAGGAAATTTTTGGAACTACTGCTAAAATAGCTTCAACGCTTGATGCAGCTTACAAAACATTTTTTGCTTTCTCCCCTGGTGGTAGCGGACGGCATGATGATTTTGGACAAAAGGCATATGACCTTGAGAATGATCTTATGGGTACTGATATGGTAGTGCATACTGCAGGTTATGGCTGGTTTAATTCAGATTATCAATATACTGAATGGCAAGTACCAACCGCAAATAGGGCACCGGATGAAGCCTGGTTTTATTATTACAATCTTATCAAACAGGCAAACACAATTTTAAAAACTATTGATGGAGCAACCGGACCTCAGGTTGATAAAGATAAATTTAAAGGAGAAGCGCTAGGTATAAGAGCCTATGCATATTTCTTCCTGATAAATTATTTTCAGCAAACGTATAAAGGAAATGAAACCAAGCCCGGGGTAATTCTCCAGCTTGATCCAAGTGATTTTTCGGGTAAAACAAGGGGTACGGTACAGCAGATTTATGACCAAATTATTGCTGACCTTACACAGGCAGAAACATTATTAACCGGGAAAACAAGAACTGATAAAGTTCATATTGACGTGAGTGTAGTACGCGGCCTTAGGGCAAGAGTTGCTTTATTGATGGAAGATTGGCCAACTGCATCTGCAAAGGCTAACGCAGCACGCCAGGGTTATACTCTAATGCCTATTGCTACCTACCCAACCAGGGCCGGCTTTTCTACAATAAGCAACCCGGAGTGGATGTGGGGTTCTTTTATTCCTTCTGACCAGGCTACTATTTATGCCTCATTTTGGTCGCACATTGATATCACTAACCAGGGATATGCTTATTTGGGTACACAAAAGAAGATCACAAAGGCATTATACGACCAGATTCCAACAGGTGACGTAAGAAAAACTGTATTTAAAACACCAGGTACAGGAACTGCAACAAATCCTGATTATAACCAGTTAAAATTCCAGGTGCCAACACCGGGTAACTGGGCAGGCGATTATGTGTATATGCGCAATGCTGAAATGTATTTAATAGAAGCAGAAGCATTATCACGCCAGGGCCAGGATGGACCTGCCAGAACAGCTCTTGAAACACTGGTAAAAGCAAGATACCCTGCTTACTCCGCTGCAGCATTTAGCGGCGCAGGATTACTTACTGAAATTTTATTACAGCGCAGGATAGAATTATGGGGTGAAGGCTTTGCTTTGATGGATATCAAACGCTTAAAAGCAGGGTTAAACAGGCCAACAGGCCCGGGCAACCATGGCTCGCCAAACTTTGATCCTGCAGTGTATACATTACCGGCCGGAGATCCTAAATTTTTAATGAGAATTCCGCAAAAGGAATTGGATAATAATTCCGCATTAACACCTGCAGATCAAAACCCGTAAAAAATTATTAAGAGACTAAAATTTCATTTATGAATAAAATTATTTCGATTGCCTTTTTTGCATCATTCTTATTTATAGGTATTATATCCTGTAAAAAAAATAACCTGGTTATTGACCAGGCTATCACACCACCTTCCTATGCTAAGTTTAATGTAAGAACTGCTGCTGATACAGTAGCAACGTACTATGTTAAGAGCGACAATGCTCCCTTTAAAATACCCATAGGAATTACTACAGTATCTGATAAAGACAGAACTATTAACCTGTGCTATTCTTCTACTACTGCAGTAGCGGGGGCACAGTATACTGCACCGGCCACTATTGTTATTCCTGCCGGTAAATCATTGGATTCTCTTAGTATTCAGGGATTATTTGCAGGCTACCCATTAGCATCCAGGATAGATCTTCTTACTATTACAATTTGCGGGGGTGACGTTCCTCCCAATGCTTATTGGACTACTTACAAATTAACAATGCGTAAGTATTGTGATGTAACGCTAAGCAGTTTTTACGGCGCTTACACAAAGGCTATTGACAATGGTAATTATGGGCCTTACCCAATGACCGTTAAAACCGGCAGCGCAGTATCTACAGGAGCTACGAGCGGTTCTATACAGATAACAAACCTGTGGGATTACGGTGATCCTTCCATTACCACCACCGTAAACCTTGACTGGAGTAACCCGGCTGCCTTTGCAGTTACTATTCCTGACCAGGTATATTATGCACCGGATGGCTTATGGATAAAAGGAACAACAGCAGGAACATTTTCTTCCTGCAATCAAACCTTTACTTTCAGGTATACGCTTTACTTTAAAGCAACAGGAGCAAATTATTATGCCAACCAGGTAACTACCCTGGCTAGATAAAAATCATACTTTGCAAATAAAAAAGGCTGTCTTAAAAAGACAGCCTTTTTTATTTAGGGTCAATTTATTTCCCTGTAGAAAATCTTCCTCATAGCTTAATCAATTTTAAATATTCAGCTTATAAATGTATTGGCCGGTTGAGCTAATAAAAAAGGCACAATACTTTCTTATAAGATTATACTTTAAATTAAATCAATTGCCATGAGACCAATATGGACAGGCGCTATCGGTTTTGGACTTGTAAATATTCCTGTAAAACTATACAGCGCCACACAATCCAGCACTCTCGACCTGGATATGCTTGATAAAAAAGACCACGCTAACATTAAGTTTATGAGGGTAAATGAAAAAACAGGTAAAGAAGTTAAGTGGGAAAGCATAGTAAAAGGTTATAAATACAACAACGATTATGTGATACTGGATGATAAAGATTTTGAAGCCGCCAGCGCCAAAAAAACAAAAACGATCGAGATATCAGATTTTGTAAAAGAAGATGAGATAAGCAGTATTTATTATGAAACACCTTATTATATTGAGCCGGATAAATCAGGAACCAGGGCCTATGCGTTATTACTTGAAGCCCTGCAAAAAACCAAAAAGGTTGGTATCGCAACTTTTGTAATGCGAAGCAAAGAAAGTCTTGCGGTGCTTCGCCCTGATAAAAATGTTTTGGTGCTGAACCGTATAAGGTTTGAAGAAGACATCAGGGACCCAAAAGAACTTTCACTTCCTGAACACACAACCATTAAAGCGCCGGAATTACAAATGGCGGTATCATTAATTAACCAGCTTACCGGAAAGTTTGATATTTCTAAATACAAGGATACCTACAGGGAAGAATTATTGAAATTAATTCATGCAAAAGCTAAAGGAAAGAAAATAGAAGTTCCGAAAATGAAAGTTGTACATAGCAAAACACAGGATCTTATGTCACAATTAAAAGCAAGTCTTGAAACTCCAAAACGTAAAAAAGCTTCATAGGTATGGCACTTGAACTGTATAAAAAGAAAAGAAATTTTAGTAAGACACCTGAACCGGAGGGCAAACCAAAATCTTCAAAATCAAAACTGGCGTTTGTAATCCAGCGCCATAAAGCCTCTCACCTGCATTATGATTTTAGGTTAGAGATGGATGGCGTTTTAAAAAGCTGGGCCGTGCCGAAGGGGCCTTCGTTAAATCCCAAAGACAAACGTTTGGCAATGATGGTAGAAGATCATCCTTATGATTATAAAGATTTTGCAGGCGTAATTCCATCAGGTTACGGGGCCGGCATTGTAGAAATATGGGATGAAGGAACTTATTCCGATCTTGAAAATTCTGATATTAAAACTGCGCAAAAAAATCTGAAAGCCGGCTTACATGCAGGCAATTTAAAATTCAGGATGTTTGGTAAAAAACTGAAAGGTGAGTTTGCCCTGGTAAAATTAAAGGGCAAGGGTGAGAATAACTGGCTGTTGATAAAACACAATGATGAGGGTGCAGTGGAAGAAGATTACAACAGCGAACTTGAAACTCCAAAGAGTTCACCGATAAATAAATGGCTGGCAGAAAATCAGCCTGAAAGATTAGCAAGCCGTTCAAAAAATTCGGCTGCAAAGGAAACTTCTTCTTCTAAAAAAAAAGTTTCCTGAGAACCTCAGTAAAAAATAGCAGGAAACTTACAGAGTTCGTAAAACCCATGCTGGCAAAGGAAACCACTGAACCCTTTGATGATAAAGATTGGCTGTATGAAATTAAGTGGGATGGTTACCGGGCAATTGCTGAAGTAAATAATGGTGATGTTAGATTGTATTCACGCAACGGAAACACTTTCGAAAACTCCTACCCCGTTGTTGTAAATGAATTAAAAAAAATAAAAGCCGATGCAGTACTGGATGGAGAAATAGTGGTTTTAAATAATGAAGGCGTTCCGGAATTTCAATTGCTGCAACACTACGAGGAGAACACTCACCGGCCTATTCAATTTTATGCATTTGATATTTTATCACTGAATGGTCACACTACTACTGAACTGCCCCTTATTGAGCGGAAAAAATTGCTGCAGAAAATCATTCCTAAAAACGAGGTGATAAAATATTCTGATCACATTATGGAAAAAGGAATTGACTTTTTTAATGTGAGTAAAGAAAAAAATCTTGAAGGCATTTTAGCTAAAAAAGCTGACAGCCATTATTATATTGGCAAGCGAACAAATGAATGGCTTAAAATAAAAAATCACAAAACCCAGGAGGCAATTATCTGCGGCTATACAGATCCCGGTGGAGCCCGAAAATATTTCGGCGCTTTGGTATTGGGAGTTAAAGATGGAGATAAATTAAAGTACATTGGTCATACAGGCTCCGGCTTTACTCAAAAATCATTAAAGGAAATGTGGGATCTGCTACAGCCCCTAAGGCAAAGCAAGTCTCCCTTTGCTGAAAAAATAAAAACCAACATGCCGGTAACCTGGGTAAAACCCAAATTGGTTTGCGAAATGAAATTTACTGAAATAACAAGAGAAGGAATACTACGGCATCCAATATTTCTTCATTTGCGGGAAGATAAATCTATTAAAGAAGTAACAATGGCAAATACTAAAACAGTAAAAAAAGCTGAGATAAAAAAAATAGATAAGGGAGAGAAAAAATTAGAGGATCCGGAAAATGAAAATGATAAAATATATTCTTTTGAAAAAATAAAAGTAAAAGTTACCAACATTAATAAATTATATTTTCCTGATGAAGGAATAACAAAAGGTGATGTGGTTAATTACTACCAGCAAATGGCCGATTACATTCTGCCCTACTTAAAAGGCAGGCCACAATCTTTATTAAGAATGCCAAATGGAATAAATACCAAAGGCTTTTTTCATAAAGATGCAGGCGCAGGAACGCCGTCATTTGTGAAAACAAAAAAACTTTTTTCTGAATCAACTAATAAAGACATCAATTATATTATTTGCGATAACAAACCAACGCTAGCCTATCTTAATAATTTAGGAAGCATAGAAATTAACCCATGGCACTCTACTATAGAAAAACTTGATTACCCTGATTATTTAATGATAGATATTGACCCATCCAATGAAAATACTTTTGAGCAGGTAATAGAAGCAGCCAATGTTGTAAAAGAAGTTCTTGACAGAGCCGGAGCTCCATCTTATTGCAAAACTTCAGGTGCTTCAGGCCTACACGTTTATGTTCCTACAGCAAAAAAATATACCTATGAGCAGGTAAAAGATTTTGCTTACTTAATCTGTATGCTTGCCAGTGAACAGATCCCCGCATTCACTACACTTGAACGGAATTTACAAAAACGTGGACATAAACATATCTACATGGATTACCTGCAAAACAGAAGAGGACAAACTATTGCCTGTGTTTATAGTCTTAGGCCAAAGCCGGGAGCAACAGTATCTGCACCATTATTATGGAAAGAAGTTAAGAGCGGGCTAACGCCGCAGGATTTTACTATCAATAATATTATGAAACGTGTAAAAAAGATGGGAGATATATTCACACCTATACTTGGAAAAGGAATTGATCTTAATAAGTGTTTAAAAAAATTAGGTGGCTGAACTGGGTGATGGTGACTGACAACTTGTAGTTGTGTGACACGTTAAGAAGTTGAGCGGGAAAAAATTCTTTTTAATAATCCACCTTTTTTATGACCGATGTTTTCTTCGTTGGCTTTATTTTTTGCTATAAAGCTCGTAACGCCAAATTGCAAGGCAGTGCCCATGGTTCTTGCTAATAAGCCAGCTTTTCTTCCGGTAGCAATTTTTTTGGTAACATAGCCTGCTCCAATTCCTAGTACAAGATTTAAAAGATTGTGTTTAAACTGCGGAGATGCCGATACTTCTGAAACAGTATTCTTTAAAATATTTGATGGCTTAAATATCTCAACGGTTTCATGAAATTGCCGTTTCAGTGCTTCTTCGGTCACAATTTTTTTTGCCTCCAATTCAAGAATTGCACTCTTTAACTCCTCAGCTTTATGTATCTTTTTCATGCAATAAATTGAATTAGATCAATCCATTAAATTTTTGATCATTGAATTAGCTATGGGCGACTTCAGCCATTTTTCACGCAAGGAATAAAGAACAAGTCCGGTGATAAGATAAAATCCGCCTACAATGAAAAATCCATAATAAACTTTGCCCAGGCAATCACCTATAAGAAGAGCAATACCCACACTTAACATCATAATAGAAATAAAACTTACCAATATCACAACGATCATCGATATAAGCAATGATAAAAACGACGATGATTTATCAATGGCTTTTAGCCTTAACAGATCTATTCTCGTTTCTACATAACTCTTTACTCTGTCAATCAGTGATTCAACAGGGCTTGATTGATTTTCCATTTCCATTTCTATATGTTTATCACCGGAACTTGTTTGTTACTTCAACAAAGAAACTAGGAATTCATGGAATTTCTAACATCGGCTTTCATTGAAGTACCTCTATCTCCTGCGCTGCCTCCGCGGGCCTGGTTAATCATGTCCCTGCCTTCTGATGCTAATCCTGTAATTTTTTCTTTTACTGAATCATATTTTTCTGCAATGGCATCGCTGTATTCACTTACTTTGCCTTTAACAGAGTCGGCTAATCCGGCACCTTTCTCAGCAATTTTTCTTCTTGTTTCTGTGCCTTTATCGGGCGCAAATAAAATTCCAAGAATAGCGCCTGCTGCGGCACCTGCTAATACGCTTGCTAATACTTTTCCTGAGCCCATAATTTGTGGTTTTAAAATTAAAAAATGAGATTCTTATACAAGGTATACAAAATATTTTGCCAATCTTATTATCACTATTCGTTACCCGCTGAAATACGCACCGGTAAAGGCTTTAAAACATCTGGCTAATTGGTTACAGGATGTAAATCATGTATGTCTTTGAGTATTTTTTTTCCCATTCTGAGGAAGCAAAATTGTGTTGATTTTTCACCATATATTATTCTTATTAGTTATTTATACTAATAGATATTTTGGCATAATCTTTAAAAGAAAGATTATCTAATCATTTAAAAGTTAACACTATGGCACAAACAAAAAGCAAAAGCAATTCTGGCAGGCCTGCTTCAATCCAGGCGGGCAAAAGCTCCGGTAAAAATTCAAATACTTCATCACAGGAGCAATCTTCTATGTTGGAAGAATTATTTCTTGATGAATTAAAGGATATATACTGGGCAGAAAAACATCTGGTAAAAGCATTACCCAAAATGGCAAAGGCAGCTACATCAGATGAATTAAGACAATCATTTACCGATCACCTGGAAGCTACGAAAGGCCATGTAACAAGATTAGAAAAAGCATTTGGGCTATTGGGCGAAAAAGTGCAGGCAAAAAAATGTGAAGCTATGGCGGGTTTAACAAAAGAAGGAGATGGTATAATTGAAGATACCGAAAAAGGTACTTTAACCCGGGACGTAGGATTAATTATGGCGGCGCAAAAAGTAGAGCATTATGAAATAGCTACCTACGGAAGCCTTGCGCAACTTGCAAAAACCTTGGGCAAAAGTGATTTGGCTGATCTTATGGTTCAAACGTTAGAAGAAGAAAAAGAAGCCGATGAATTATTAACGAGCATAGCTGAAAACAATATAAACGTAGAAGCCACAGCAGAATAATATGAAAAAAAATATATTGCAAGAATCTATCCTTCCCTGCTTCTGGCTTTTCTTTTTTATTATTTCTTCTAAAAATGAGGATAACGTGAGGTTAAAAAAAGCAGATGATACAGGATTGAAAAAACAGGATAATATATCGGGAGCAGGAGCCACTAATGGCACTAATAAAAATAAGGAAGGAACATTTACTAAAGCGGTTTATCTATCGGGATATTAAGAATGGATGTACAAAAAATATAATTTTGAATAGGAATAAGTCAGGTTATAAAAGACCTGACTTTTTTGGATGAGTTTAGTTCTTTTATAAATGAGAGCTTTTAATGACAACGGAATACATACAGATGACAGGAATAGGAGCAGGGATTTTAACATCTGTTTCAATGCTTCCGCAGATTATTAAAACTTTTAAAGAAAAAAATGTAGAAGACCTATCCATGGTTATGATACTTGTATTAATGAGCGGAATAGGATGTTGGATATGGTATGGAATTTTAAGACGTGATCTGCCGATAATTTTTACCAATTGTTTTTCTTTTCTGTTAAATGCTATACTCTTATTCCTTCGTTTTAAATATGCAGATAAAAAATAAAAAGCGTTTTTGAATGATTACTTTTAGAAAAAAATTATGAGCACAAAAAAAAAGAGTGGCTTATCTAAATTTTTTAATAATTTTTCCAATGCAGTAACAAGAGCTACCGGAAAGCCTGTTGCATTTATAGTAGCCACTTTAATTATTATTGTTTGGGCTGTTACAGGTCCTATTTTCCACTTTTCTGATACATGGCAACTGGTTATTAATACAGGTACAACCATTATTACTTTTTTAATGGTCTTTGTAATTCAGCATTCTCAAAACAAGGATACGGTGGCCATACAATTAAAATTAAATGAGTTGATTGCTGCCAGCCATGATGCCAGTAACAGGTTAATATCAATTGAAGACCTTACAGATGAAGAATTGGAAGTGCTCAAAAAATTCTATACCCACCTTGCCCAACTGGCAAAAAAAGAAAGAAATGTTTTTAAAACGCATTCAATAGATGAAGCAAAGAGAAGAAGTGCAATTAAAAATGTTGAGGAAGAATCAGCAATTACTAAAATAAAAAAATAAAACATCATGAAAAAGAACAGCTCTTTATTATTAGCAGCATTACTTTTCATCATCACTGCAATGAGTGGATGCCAGGTGATAGGAGATATATTTAAAGCAGGTGTATGGGTAGGCGTATTACTGGTTGTGTTGGTAGTTGGAATAATTATCTGGATAATAGGAAAAGCGAGGAAATAGATAGACCCGGATAAAATTATAGCAGTTTTTAAATTGCTACAATCTCTGTATATCTATGCTTTCTTTGAACCCTTTTTAGGGCCGGGTTTTTTGCCTCCCTTTTTAGGAGAAGATTTTTTAGGGACTTTCGCTCCCTCTTCTCTTGCTTCGGATAACCCGATAGCAATTGCCTGTTTACGGGATGTTACTTTTTTACCACTGCCGCTTTTTAATTCGCCCCGTTTTTTTTCGTGCATTGCTTTTTCTACTTTTTCACCTGCGTGTTTTGAATACTTTGCCATCTTATACATTTAGCGATTAATAATAAAATTTTTTACGCAGTTGCAGTTGCTGCAAGAGAGCGTATACTGTTTAGTGCGAATTGAATGCCGCTTAACTGGTGTGAGATAATTGGTTTTGTATTCCCTGTTATATTTTCATCCTCCATAGCTTCAGTGTAAGCTTTTATAGCAGCCTCTTCACCGGTAATACATGTTTTTAAAATTGCCTCCCTGTCGCCTGAAGTAATGGTAGACTTAATATCCATCCATGTGCGATGCAAGGCGCCCAAAGGTCCTCCACCTTTATCAGGCGAACCTCCGGATTTAGATACTTCCCTTTTTAGTTCTTCAACGTACCTTACTCTTTCCAGTGAATATTGCCTGAACATTTGTTGTAGTGTTACATCATTTATATCCTGTGCAGCATTTTCATAACCATATTTTCCATCATTGGCAATAGCAATTAAATGATTTAATCTTTCAATTGCTTTTTGATTTATATCTGGCATAATAAAGAAATTTAGTTTAAAAATATCAGGCAATTTTTATACCAGTAGCGCCTTAATTTTATTAGGTATAAGAACAGAAAAATCAAAATAACCTAAGTATATTTGAAACAAAACCGTTAATGCTAACCTCTATTACTGATAAAATTGGAGACAGGGTCCGCTGGGGTTATCTTACCGCCTTTATTCTTTTACTTACCTCGTATATATTAACTTTTTATAGCTCCCAACAGGTATTAAACCAACAGCAACAGGTACATCATACAACTATCGTTATTAATACACTTGATATCCTGTCATCTGAATTAATAGATGCCGAGTCAGCAGTAAGAGGATATCTTATAGTAAAAGATGAAAGTTTTTTAAATGATTATTACAAAGCTCCGCATCGTATTGATTCCACATTTCTAAACCTTAAATGGCTAACATCAGACAATGAGCAACAACAAAAAAGACTTGACACTTTACACCTATTAATAAAAAGTAAGCTGAATTTATTGACATTGGGATTGGCAATATTTAAAAGCAACAATGCTGTAATTCCTGATACCATGATAAAAATGGGGCATGAAGGCAAACTGATAATGGATAGTATAAAAATGATGGCAGTAAAATTACAAACAGAAGAAAATGATCTGATGGCAAAAAGATCGAACAGGGTAACTACTTTGTCCAACTTCATTAAAGTTATAAATATCGCCTCTATTGTTATAGCCGCTGTATTAGCCTTTTATTCCCTTACTACTTTTAATAAAGAAAATAAAGCAAAGCAGGCTGCAGATAAACAGGCCGACCAATTTAGAGAACAACTGCAGCTAAGAGTAAATGAACTGGATAGACTGAACACCGAATTACTTGAACTGAGAAGTATTGAAAAATTTGCAGTTACAGGAAGGATATCCCGGACAATAGCTCATGAGGTAAGAAATCCTTTAACCAATATTAACCTGGCAACTGAACATTTGCGCTCAGAAATACAACCCGGTGCTGAAACAGAACTTCTGTTTGATATGATAACAAGAAACAGCAACAGGATAAATGAATTAATAAATGATCTTTTAAATTCTACAAAAGCCGCCCATCTCAATTTTACCAAAGTTAATATTAATGACATACTGGAACAGAGCCTGGGTTTTGCGCAGGACCGTATTGATTTAAAAGACATTAAAGTAATTAAGAATTTTGCAGCTCACCTTCCCCAGGTACTTGTTGATGTTGAAAAAATAAACATCGCTTTTTTAAATATCATCCTTAATGCTGTGGAAGCGATAGAAGCGCAGCAAGGTATTATTACCCTTACCACAGAAAACAAAAATAACCGATGTACAGTTACTATTTCAGATAATGGAAAGGGTATAGATAAAGAATCTATATCCAAATTATTTGAGCCATACTATACTACTAAAGAAAAGGGTACCGGCTTAGGATTAACCAATACACAAAATATTATTTTAAGCCATCATGCTAACATCTATGCAGAGAGTGAGGAAGGAAAAGGATCTTCTTTTATTATTTCATTTAACCATGCCTGAAAAGGTTTACAAACTGCCTAACCGGCTTTATTAGTTTTCCTGCTTTTTAATACTTTTATTCTTTTATATATTCCCGCTCTTTTTGTACCGGTAATATCATCTCCTAAAAGTATTCCCCATGCCTGCAAGCCTTCTACCTGGTCGCAAATTATTTTTGTCATAGCAACAGCAGGTACCGATAAAAATAATCCTGAAATACCTGTTAACGCTCCGCCTGCTATTACTCCTAATATTGATATTAATGCATTTATCCTTAGCCTTGAGGCTACAATTTTAGGCATCAGTATATTAACATCCAATATATGAATACCATACATTATAACTATTACCCAAACTATATCACTTGTATTTGTAGAGGTGGTTAATGTTACCAGTACGGTAAACAGCGTTGCGGTAAACATACCTATATAAGGAATAATATTTAGCACTGCCGCTAACACACCAAAAAACAATGCATACTTTATACCCAGCATTACCAGCCCTATTGAATTACAGGCGGCTACTATTCCCATCTCTATCAGCAAGCCGGTCATATAACTGTTTATCATTAGCTTGGATTGCTTAATTACCAGGCCTACTTTATCGCTATGCTCCTTACGGAATACTGCATATAAAAACCTTCGGATAAGATCGCGGTAATAAAGAATAAGAAAAGTATAGATGGGCATTAATATAATAAGCATTAATGCCTCTGTAATAGAAAAGAAAGTATCACTGATGTATTCTCCTTTAGTGCCTGTGATTTTTTCAGCAGCATCATTAAAAACTTCATTTTGTTCTCTTAGAGAAATATGCATTTTAGTTCTTATCCACCTCTGAACAGTTATCCAATGATCGTTAAGATGTTTTTTTATAGAAGGTATATCATCAACAAAATTGGCAATTTGTGTTGAGAGAAAATAAATTATTGCACTGATGAATAGTATTGCCAGTAATAATGATATGGCAATTGAAAGAACCCTGGGAATATTCCGGTTTTCTAAAAAATTAACCAGGGGTAAAAGTAAAACAGCCAGCAAAACAGCAAATGCCAGCGGAACCAGTATTTCCTGTGCAACGTAAATAAAGTAGCAAATAAAAAAGAACACAAGGAATTTAAATCCGAGCTGTACATAAAGTGGCGAGCTGTTATTTATTTGCATTTATTAAAGTTATAAAAAAAGCCCTCATTTATACTGAGGGCTTTATAGCCTGATGTAAAAGATAATTAATAAACCCGGTTATAAATCCTCAATCCATTTTATTACTTCATCTTTTGTTTTACCAATTTTCTTTTGCAACCTGCCAACCAGTTCATCATCTTTTCCTTCCTCATATTTTAAATCATCATCACTCAGGTCGCCATAGGCTTGTTTTATCTTACCCTTGGTTTGATTCCAATCACCTTTTAATTTTAATTTCCAGCTTTCCATAATTTGAATTTTAGAAATGAAGAAATTATTTATTCCGGATGTTTATGCAGCTCCCCGTATAACTCTCAATAAGATGGCAATGATTGCTATCACCAAAAGTATATGAATTAGGTTACCTCCAAAAGGAGAAACAAAAGCTCCGAAGATCCAGACGATAATCAGGATTACTGCGATTACATATAATAAACTTCCCATTTTTTAAGAGTTTAAAAGTGAAAAATAATTTTACACGATAGGTATATAAAAAATATTGCCAAAAATTTATTGTCTTAACATTCACTTGTTAAATAAAGGAACGATATAAAATATTTCACTATTGAGGTATCAAGGTGTAAAACCTCGGGGAAATAAGTCTACAATTTGAGTAAGCTAGCAGGTTAATGAACATTTTCTGACATTAAATTATCAATAGTTTCATTTATGGTATCCCTTGTAAAAGGCTTTCCAATAAAAATATCAGCCCCTGCAGCCAGCGCTTTATTTTTATTTGCTATAGTATCATCAGCAGTTATCATAATTATCCTTGTTAATGGATGGTTGTTTTTTATTTGATGTATAAAATCAACGCCGCAGCCATCCGGCAGGTTATTATCCAAAAAGAGAAGGGATGGATGCTTGGTATTCAGAATAATTTCAGCTTCGCGTATATTATTTACGAAAGTTGTTTGCAGATTCTTTTTTCTTAATATCCCTGTTAATAAAAAACAGATATCATTTTCGTCCTCTACAATAAGTGCCTCTATATCCTGATCGAGATGTTTTTCCACACTGAAACCCTTTACAGGTAAAGGGCAATTTATCTGCCAGTACCGGTTATATAAATATTTTTTTAAAAAACTGCTATACATTAATTTTAAACTTATATGAACATTGTTATCTAAGGGTATATTCTTAAAATGTTGTGTAATTTGTAATTATGAAGAAAAAGATAAAAAATGTCTACGTTTATTTAAAACAGGTCTTTACTGAATTTGTTGAGGATGATATTTTAAAATACAGCGCTTCCCTTGCTTACTATACAGTTTTTTCATTAGCGCCTGTTCTCATAGTTATTATATCAATATGCGGCGTTCTGTTTGGCAAAGAGGCAATACAGGGCCAGGTATATGGCCAGATGAAGGGATTAGTGGGCGGTGAGGCGGCCATCCAGGTTCAGGATACCATTAAAAATATTCATCTTACAGGGCATAATATTTTTGCCACCATAATAAGCATACTTGTTTTATTAATTGGTGCTACCGGCATTTTTGGAGAAGTACAGGATTCATTAAATAAAATATGGGGATTAAGAATTAAAACCAGGAAGACCTGGTGGAAACTTATCATTAACAGGTTGCTTTCCTTCTCAATAATAATATGTATAGGTTTTGTGATGATGGTATCGCTATTATTAAACGCAATGGTATCTGCTTTCGGAAAATTTTTAGCCCGGTATTTTTCAGAATTCAGTGTAATCGTTGTTCAAATAACTGATAGCGTACTAACCTTTGTTATTACTACATTTTTATTTTCGTTGATGTTTAAAATGCTGCCTGATGCTAAAATAAAATGGAAAGATGTTTTAGTTGGCGGGCTTATCACTTCTGTATTTTTTACACTTGGCAAACTGGCAATTGGATATTATCTTGGCTCCAGTAATATTGCTTCTGTTTATGGTGCCGCCGGTTCTATAATGATTATTATGGTATGGGTTTATTACAGCTCTATAATATTATATTTGGGAGCAGAATTTACTAAAGTGTACGCTAAATTATATGGTGGCAAAATTTTCCCTAATGAATATGCCATATGGATAAAAACAGAAGAAACACAGGTAGCAAACCCTGCATTAAAAAACAAAGTTTTAGAGTAACTTTGCTATCCCTAAACCGGTAGTCTTTATGAACAAAAAAATCCTCATTATTGATGACGATCTTGATATGTGTACTTTGCTCAGCAGATTCCTGGGTAAAAAAGGATATGATGTTGATGTAGCCCACAGCGCCTCAAAAGGCATAGCAAAAGTTACTGAAGGAATTTTTGACATTGTCTTATGCGATTTCCGCCTGGGTGATAAAGATGGTAAAGATGTTTTAGTTAAGATAAAGGAGCTAAACCCTGAAACAATTGTAATTATTATCACAGGATATTCTGATATTAAAACTGCCGTGGACGTTATTAAGCTTGGCGCCTTTGATTACATTACAAAACCCCTGGTACCAGATGAAGTTATAAATGTTATTGAAAAAGCTTTGGCGGCTCCTGCTGATGACCATGTAACTCCTTCTGTTAATGCTCCTGTCGCAAAAAATAAAAAGTCGTATGTTATTTCCGCTAACAAAGAATTTTTAGTTGGCCAGGATGGAGAAACAGCACAGCTTTATAAGCAGATAGAAATTGTTGCATCCACTAATTACAGTATCATTTTGTATGGCGAAAGCGGTACAGGCAAAGAAGTAATTGCCAAAACAATTCATGAATACAGCAACCGGAAGGATAAACCATTTATTGCAATGGATTGCGGCACACTTTCAAAAGAACTTGCCGGCAGCGAATTATTCGGGCATGTAAAAGGCGCTTTCACCGGCGCTATTGTGGATAAAGAAGGACACTTTGAATTAGCCAATGGCGGTACTTTATTTTTAGATGAGGTTACCAATTTATCTTACGAGATACAGGCGGCATTATTAAGAGTTATACAGGAAAGGAAATTTAAAAGAGTGGGAGGCACAAAAGAAATGGATGTTGATATCCGTATCATTGTTGCATCCAATGAAAATTTACAGGATGCTTACCGTAAAGGGAAATTCAGGGAAGATCTTTATCACCGCTTTAATGAATTCTCTATAAATCTTCCGCCATTAAGAAACCGTAAAGTGGATATCCCTTTGTTCGCAGATTTTTTTCTTGATAAAACAAATAAAGAACTTAATAAAAACATTGAGGGTTACGAAGATGATGTACAGGAAATGTTCTTAAACTACACCTGGCCCGGCAATCTGCGTGAATTTAGAAATGTAGTGAGAAGAGCCGTTTTGTTAACACCATCAGGCAAAATAACTTCAAAAGTGTTGCCATGGGAGATAACCAATTCATACACTCATCCGCATTCTGCTTCTCAAAACACTGACAATAATTCTATACCTGAAAACTCAATTCCCAAGGATCTTGATTTAAAAGATGCTGCTGCCAAAGCTGAGTATGACACTATTATGAATGTTTTAAAGGATGTAAATTTTAATAAAACAAAAGCTGCCGAGATCCTGAAAATAGATAGGAAAACCTTATACAATAAGATAAAGATTTATCAATCTTTGTAACGCTGTTTACTTTATAATTTTATTTACTCTCTCCTTTAAAAGGGGTACAGATTTTGCCACAGGGCTTATAACCATTTATCTCCCGATAGTTATCGGGATTAAAATTAATTTATATGACTGAGACAAAAACGGATATAACAACTGAAACAATTGAAACCAAGCCGGGAGAAATGACTACGGTTACTTCTGTGCTTGAAAGATTAAGAGTTAAAAAACGGGATAAGGAGTTTAGAATGACCCCTGAAGGTTTTACAGCCGGCACTGGAAAATTTTATCAGCCCGAAGATCTGAAAATTATCAAAACATACCGTTTTGAGGGTGAATCGGATCCTGCAGACTCTTCAATAATTTATGTTATTGAAGCCAATGACGGATTGATAGGTTATAGTATGGATGCTTATGGAGTTTATAGCGATCATGACGAAGAAGGCTATGATGATTTTATAAGAAAGATACCGGTTGAAGAAAGAGATGAGCAACAGATATTCCAGGATGCTGACAGCATTCCTGCAGAGGGAGCAAAATAAATCATCAAAACACATAAACCTTGAGGTGTAAAATCTCAAGGTTTTTTTATGCATAGATCCTTTCTACAGCATCCCGATATTTTTCCATAATAACTTTTCTCTTGAGGCTGAGCTTTGGGGTCAGTTCACCCGTTTCAACACTCCAGTCGTGGGGTAGTAATTCAAATTTTTTAATTTGCTCTACATTATTAAAGTATTTATTAAAGCTTTCCACAAGCTGTTTATAAAATTCAATTACCTTCTCGTTCTTTATCACCAGTTCATCAGATATAAACTCAATATTATTTGCTTTACACCATTCTTTTAAATTGGAAAAGGAAGGGACTATTAATGCAGCTGTATACTTTTGCTCAGCCCCAATTACCATTACCTGTTCAATATAAAGGGATTCTTTAAACTTACTTTCTATTGGTAAAGGCGCTACATATTTTCCGCCACTGGTTTTAAACATTTCCTTTTTCCTGTCAGTGATCTTTAAAAATTTATTATCTATCATCATCCCTATATCACCTGTTTTAAACCAGTCATTTTCCATCACTTCCCCGGTAAGTTCAGGATGTTTATAGTAGCCCATCATTACATTTGGTCCCTTGCATAAAATTTCCCCATCATCAGCAATCTTAACTTCCACCCCGTCAATCAA
>JAQBNL010000046.1 GCA_028288585.1 Chitinophagaceae bacterium
TTTTTAAAAAACCTTCTATCATACCGCAACCAACAAACATTGGTTTGGAATCAATTGAAATATCCAGTTCATTTCCTGTCAGTGTGTAAGAACCTTTTATGGTTCCCATAACACTTACTTCAAAGCTTCCGGAATTTTCATCGCCGGAAAATGTTCCGCCCTGTCCTTCAACTGCGGTACGGGCCCTGTTAAGCACCTGCTCTGCGGAGCCTGCAAATGGTATTTTAAATTTACATGCCATGTAAAAATTATTTTAATGTAATGAATCATGCTACGTGAAAGTTGAAACGTGAGGCATAACTGACTTTCACTTTTGCCGTTTTATGTCTCCCGTTTTAAAATTAGCTTTCCGGTAAAACTTCATCCAGTTTATTATCACTTACAAATTTATCTCTTACTTCTGTAAACTCTTCTTTTACTGCATTAACCTCAGTGAGTGCCTGGTCTACTTTTTCATGAATGTCTGGTAATCTTTTATCCAGTAATGAATTTCCAAGATTAATATTGTCAGCTTCCAGCTGCGAAATTTTTTTAAGCAATGAGGTCTGGCTGTTGGTAATATCTTCCAGCTCACGGATCATCTTATCCATCATGTGCATTTTATCAATCTTTTCCATAATAATAATTTGCTGAGATGAATAGCGAAAATAGTGCCTAAGATTAAAGAAAAAACTTATTGCTAAATTAGTAACACTTATTGCTATTGATACATCTATAAAGGCATAATACTTATTGCCGCACCGCCGCCTTTGGCTAATTGCAAAGTAAGTATTGAATTGGCATCAGAAACAACATGCGTGATAGTGTATGCTTCTGGATTTGTTTTCCAGTCAGTATCTTTTGCATCAGCATAAATAGTAACGTTATACTTCTTTCCTTTATCAAGAAAGTTGAGGGGAATTGTTGCGGTGCGATTGTGCTCATCTGTTATTGCGCCGATGAACCAATTTGCTTTTCCTTTTTCTTTTCTTGCGATCGTAACATAATCGCCTGGTTCCGCTTCCAGTATTTTTGTATCGTCCCAATCTACCGGCACATCTTTTATAAATTGAAATGCATCTTTCTTTGCCTCATAATTCTCAGGAAAATCAGCCGCCATTTGCAAAGGGCTGTAAATAGTAATGTATAAAGCAAGTTGTTTTGCAAGTGTAGTATGCACCTGCCGGTTGGGAACAGATGAATATCCTTTCAATTTAAAAATGCCGGGTGTATAATCCATCGGGCCACCCATTAAGCGGGTAAAAGGAAGAATGGTTTCATGCTCCGGAGCATTGCCATTGCTGAAAGCATTGTATTCATTTCCTCTCGATGCTTCCGATGCCATCCAGTTTGGATAAGTACGATGCAAGCCCGTTGGTCTTACTGATTCATGTGAATCAACGGTAATGTTATGCTGAAGCGCTTTTTGTATCACGTATAAATAATGATCCACCATATATTGCCCGTCATGATGCTCGCCACGTGGAATAATTTTCCCGACGTAACCGGTTTTTACACTGGTGTAACCAAACCTGTTCATTAAAGCAAAAGCAGTATCTATCTGCCGCTCGTAATTAGTTACTGAGCCCGAAGTTTCATTATGCATAATAATCTTCACACCTTTTGCTGCGGCATAGTGTGTCAATTCTTTTATGTCAAAATCAGGATAGGGAGTCACAAAATCAAAAACTTTGTCTTTCCAGTTCCCGAACCAATCTTCCCAGCCGGTATTCCATCCTTCTACCAATACACCTTTTATCCCGCTGGCTGCAGCAAAATCAATATACCGTTTTACATTGGCTGTATTAGCGCCATGCTTTCCATTTGGTTTAAGATTTCCATCTGGTGTTACCTCATCTCTATTATTTGCATAGCTCCACGTACTTTTCCCGGTTTGCATTTCCCACCAAACACCCACAAACTTCATTGGCTCTATCCATGATGTATTTGTAAACGTACAGGGGTCATTCAAATTCAAAATAATTTTGGATGCTAAAATATCTGTGGCTTTATCGCTTACAATGATAGTGCGCCATGGCGTGTTGAAGGGTGATTGCAGGTAGGCTTTGTTGCCAATAGCATCAGGTACCAGCGAGCTGCTGAGCGTATAAGATCTGTTATCTACATGCAATTGCATGGCGGGATAATTAATTAAAGCAGCTTCATGAATATTAATGTATAAGTCATCATTTGTTTTCATCATCAGCGGGGTTTGCACGGCAGAGCGGTCAGGCGCAACACGTACTGCTATATCTGTACTTTTTTCAACCAGATCTTTATTATCAATTTCACTGATCTTAGAAGTGGTGTAGGGATATTCGTTGGTATCATAATCGCCGGGTATCCAAAATGCTTTATGATCGCCTGAAAGTTTGAACTGTGTACGTTCATCAGTTACAATAAAATATTTAAGGTTAGGTTGGTTGGGAAATTCATACCTAAATCCCAATCCATCTTCAAACACCCTGAAAACAATATTGAGTAAGCGGTTGGCCTTTTGTGTTTGCTGCAAATGCACAGTGAGCTCTTCATAATGGTTGCGTATTTTATTTACCTCGCCCCACACCGGCGACCATGTTTCATCAACTGATCTTTTTTCGTTTGATAAAATTTTAAAGCCGTAATTAAATGTACTGTCATCTGCTAAAGAAAAGCCCAGTGCAGAAGGTTGAATCACCGGTTTATTATTATAATACAGAGCATACAGGGGTGTGCCTTTTTCATCGAGCCTGAACTCCAATTTCATTTTATTCATGGCGGTTTGCAACGGCTTTTGCTGGGCTGTGACATTTTGTATAACTAAAATGCTCAACAGGTAAAAAAAGATTCTTTTAAGTAACATAAGAATGCAGTTAATGTTTATTGAATGCTTTTATTTATGTTGGTTGTATTAGAATTTTGGATACAGCAGGCATAATTACCGGTAAAATTAAACGCTTTTTAAGATGCTAATGAGTTTTAAAAAATGAGGCGCCATCATCAGCGCCCCATTCGATTGCTATATCTGAAGAAAAAAAACTAACACTTAATAATAGCCTGCCATATTTTAATAATTTGGATTTTGCTGGCCGGCTATTTTTGAATTGGCATTAAATTCAGTTAATGGTATCGGCCAGGAATAGCTCTTGGCTTCATTAAAAGTTAATGGTGTGCTTACATTTATTGCTCTTATATAAAATGCTGCTTCCTGTGGCCCTATACGCCAGCGGCAAACATCAAACCACCAATGTCCTTCATGAAACAACTCTGCCCAACGCTCATAGCGTAATGGATTTGTTCCCAATACAGGGTCAGCAATTGCAGGAGTAGCTGCAGTAAGAGAAGCATAGTCTCTTGCTGAAGGCGTATTGACAGGCAAATCGTAAGCCCTGCGATGAACTTTATTTATATATTCAAGTCCTGTAGTTGCATCACCTGAACCTATACTTGCTTCTGCATATAAAAGATAAACGTCGGCAAGACGAAGAAAATACCAGTTCCACTTATCATAGTTTACATTATTAATGTGGTAATCTATGGCAGCATATTTCCTGAATCCCCAGCCATAAGTGTTGGGTTGTCCTGCCAGGTAATCCGGTTTGGAAACGGGAACATCTTTCCGGGGTCCACCATTCCAATCAATATTCAACACATCTAACCATGGTTGTACAAGATTTACATATAGTCGCGGATCTGCTGTTTTATTTGTTCTTACTGCCTGTGCCTGTGCCTTATAAACCGGATCCATAATTTGTGCAGGATTAGTTGGACTTGCAGGTTTTGTATTATCATAAGCAGGATTGGCAACCAGCGTATAATATCCTAAAGGATATCCAAACCGGGTTATATTTTTATCATGTACGCCAAGGTTACCGCCATATCCTAATGGGCGTGCACCTATTTCAGTGCCGGCTTCACTTAAAATGTAGGGTGACCATATTACTCCATTTAAAGTAGATGCATTCGGGTTGCCTCCCCATGGGCCGTAATTGCCTTTATTATCAGCATCTACATTTAATTCAAATAAAGATTCTTCATTAAATTCATTGGCTTCATTCCCGTTAAACGCATCCTTATATTTTGTGAAAGGCATTAATAATTTACCACTGGAAGTGATAACTTCCAATAAAGTAGTTTTGGCATTCGCCCAATCCTCCGTAAATACATAAGCCTTACCCAGCAATCCTTTTGCTGACCACTCTGTTGGCCTTCCTCTTTCAACTGAAGGCCAAACTCTGCCTTTAAGTAAAGTTGCAGCGTCCTTCAAATCAGTTTTAATAAAATCCCAAACCTCTTTTGCCTTAGCTCTTGCCTTCTGTGTAGCTTCAACATTTTGAGGAACTTCTGTGTATAAGGGTACTCCCATTTTATTATCGTTAGCACCACTGGCTTTAAGATAAGCTTCTCCAAAAAAACATTCTAAATGAAAGTAATAAAATGCCCTCATGAATTTAGCCTGTCCACGCACAGCATCTATGTCAGGTTTTTGTGCTGCAGTTGCCCTGTTAGCTTCAAAAAAATCTGCTGCAGCAAGTGTTACATTACAAACGGTTACGCCTGCGTATAATGCAGTCCATGCGTTTTGCGATTTACCATTGCTAACACTCAGGTTATTGGCAGCCATTTCATTCCATGCAGCGTCACCATTGTAATTTGCATCACCGGTATGTGTCGCATTATCAAGCCCTTTAGGCATCAGTTCAAAACCCCATAAACCGATACTTTTTAAATTTCCATACGCAGGGTTAAGTATGCTGTTAAGGTCTTCAAGCGTATTAGGAAATGATGAAGTGGAAACCCTGTCTGTAGGAGCAACTAAAGTGGGATCTTTTTTACAACTGGCTATAAAACCAAGAACCAGTATTGTAATTAATATTTTTTTGTGCATTTTTATTTTTTTTATAGCGTTATTAAAAAGTAATATCAATTCCTGTAGAAAAAATCTTTGTTTGAGGATACTGACTTACTACATCAATGCCTCTTGCAGTTACACCAGAATAACCTGAAGGAGAAAACGAAGCTCCGAGTTCAGGATCAAGTCCTGAATACTTAGTTATAGTAAACACGTTGTTTGCCATAACAAATATTCTTGCACTCTTAACTTTTATTTTTTGCAGAAGGTTACTGGAAAAGGTATATCCTATCTGTAAATTTTTAAGTTTCAGGTAATCACCTTTCTCTACAAAAAAGCTGTTAACGGTTGAGTAATTTTTATTTGGATCAGCAGTAAAGTTGCCATTTGTTTGTACTACACCAATGCGTGGCTGATTGGTAAGACCATTGCCTGCAAGAAAAGAAGCTCCCCAGATTTTTGGTGATGTATTACCATCCTGAAAAGGGAACATTTCGTAAGCTTTAACACCATTAAAAAGATCCACGCCTGCAACTCCGTTAAACAGGAAGGCTGCATCAAATCCTTTATAGGTGAGGCGAATGTTTGCTCCATACACCAGCTTAGGATTAGGATTTCCTATTACCTGGCGGTCCTGGTCATTGATGTTTCCATCCTTTGTAAGATCCTGGAACTGTAAATCGCCGGCATGGGCAGCAACCCCATTTACTTTTTGTGTTGCTGCATCGGCATCAGTTTGAAATATGCCCAGCACTTTATAACCATAAAAAGATCCAAAAGGCAATCCCTTTTTTGTGGTAGTGATGGGTTGATTAGGCATCATCTGGAAAGAAACATCTCCATTGCTATAATAGTTGTAACCATCGCTAAGCTCTGATGTTGTTTCAGATGTTAGTTTAGTCACCTCATTTTTATTCCAGCCTGCGGTTAAGTTAATATCAAATCCAAGTTTATGCCCGGGGTTTCTAAAACCAAGCATTAATTCAAAACCTTTATTACTTACTGCGCCTATGTTAGTAGTATATGGAGCCGAAATGCCTGCACTAGGTGCCATAGGTAAGGCGTATAACATGTCTCCAGTTGTTTTATTATATAGTTCTGCAGTAAAGTAAAATTTGTGGTTAAACAATTCTCCATCTATACCAAAGTTTGATTCTTTTATTGTTTCCCAATGAAGATCGGGATTAGGAATTGCACTGTAAGTTTGTCCCGGAATTATTGTTCCTCCCGGGGAAAAATTTGCACCGCCGGCGCTGCCATTACCCAGACTGGAAAAGGGCTGGTAAACAGAAAGGAAAGAATATGGTGCAATGTTACTGTTTCCCAATTCACCATAACTCGCTCTTATCTTAAGACTATTAATTTTTGGAATTGATTTCAAAAATGATTCTTCTGAAATATTCCATGCTGCAGAAACTGCAGGAAATACGCCTCTTTGTTTGTTAGGCCCAAATACTGTAAAGTTGGCATCCTGCCTGATAGATCCTGATATATAATACCTGCTGTTGAAGTTGTAATTCAAACGGGCAAACAGGGATTTTATTAATCCGTTATTATCATGTTGCCCTGTAAACTGGTAGGTAGTACTTGCTGTTGGAATAAAAGCATAATCTGCTGCAGCAGCAGCTGAAACATTTGTTGCCCTTGTGTTAGCGAGATTAAACTTTCCTGTTATTTGTTCGTAACCCCCAACTACATTAATAGTATGCTTATTAAAAGTTTGGTTGTATGTAAGAATGAAATTGGTTAAAAGCGATTGGCTTTCTATAGCAAGTTTGGAAAGGGAGTTGGAACCTGTGCCTACACCTCCGATTGAAAAAGCCTTCTGAAAATAATTCTGTGTTTCAGTATAAAATGAATATCCCACGTTGCTCCTGAATGTAAAATTAAGTGGAAGCTTTACTTCTCCATAAATATTTGCCTGGAAATTATTTTTAAAATTTTCAACGTTAGCATTGTCTATGGCACCTACTGGGTGTGAACCTCCAAATGCAAGACCCGGATAGCCGGTAGGTAACGTTCCATACGTGCCATCTTTCTTATACACAGGGATAATTGGTAGTGTACGGAAAGGCGAATTGTGAAGCTGTGCTTCTACCCCAACATTTTGCGGACTGGATGTTGTACGGCGGGAAACTGAAACCTGTTCGCCAAACTTAAATATCTTACCAAGGCTAAAATTGGTATTGAGCCTGGCTCCTCCGATATTGGAATAATTTCTCCTGGCAACTCCCTCTTGTTTATTATAAAAGCCCGAAACAAGATAATTCACAATAGGGGCAGCGCCGCTAAGTGATATATTATGGTTCTGTTCAGTTGCATTGTTAAACGTCTCATCAACCCAATCAGTATTGGCAAGTGTATCTAAGCCTGCAGTATTTGCAAACCGTGCGGGGTTCATAATGTTTTGTAATTTGATATAGCCGTTTTTATCCAGCAGGCTTCCAACTTTGGGTTTAGTAACTCCATAGCGGAAATTATAATTCACCACCGGGGTAGAAGATGTTCCTTTTTTTGTAGTGATAAGTATAACCCCGCCCGCTGCTGCTGCACCATATATTGAAGCAGCGGCTGCATCTTTTAATACATCCACCGACTCAATATCCTGAAGGTTTACATTACTAACATCATTTACTCTTATACCATCAACAATGTATAAAGGGTTAGGCTGATTTAACGATGAAAGACCTCTTATAATAATAGAAGGCGTTGCATCAGGAGCGCCGGAACTTTTTACAATATTTACTCCTGCTATCCTGCCCTGCAAAGCTTCTATAGCATTTGTAGTAGGTTGATTTTTAAATACTTCACCTTTAACTGAAGAAACAGAACCCGTTACATCACGGCGTCTTTGTGTGCCATAACCAACTACCACAACGGCATCCATGCTGGAACTTGATGGCTGTAAGCTTACCCTTATAGTAGATGCATTATTTAAAGCGATCTCTTGTGTTTCATATCCAACATATGTGATAGTGAGATTTGTTGTGGAAGCAGGCACTGTGATACTAAAATTTCCGGAGGTATTTGTAGCTACGGTTGTTTTAGTATTTCTTGCTGCTACTGAGGCACCAATTAACGGAGTTCCTTTATCATCGGCTACTGTGCCGGTAATTATTTTGTTTTGTGCCTGAACTACATTGAAAAAAGATAGAAATAAAATGCAGTGAAGAAATTGAAGCAATCGTTTTTTTGTCATAAACAGTTATTTAAAATGGAGAAATAAGTTTAAAAAATTGGGTTTATATCCTTGTTACCTAAGTGGGACACCACCACTTATCCAGTAAATAAAAAGAGATAAGGGAAAAAGATTGATAGAGTTGTTTTGGGTATTCGATACCACAGTTTATTTTCATAAAGCAATTATTAAATGATACAATCGTTAAAAAATCTGTTAATCAATTTAACAGGTCAAAGGAAAAATTAAGTAAAAGGGAAAACAACTTATATTGAATTAATATAAGAAATAAGAGGATAAAGACTAAAAACAGGAAGCGGAATACGTTAAAAAACAATAAGTTAGGTAAATATTAAAAAATATTATATATATAGGTTTTAAAGAATTAAAAAGGTGGGAATGTTATAGTGTAAAGAAGATTTTTACTGTTAAGCGGTTTTGATTTGCATAATCAAGGCTTCAAATTCTTCATTAGTGACCGTAGATTTATTTTTGATTTTGGTTTTATAGGTATTGATAGTATTTACTGAGTATTCTAAAATTTGAGCAATCCGCTCACTATCGTGTATCCCCATGCGTATAAGAGCAAATATCCGCAGATCAGTATTGAGCAGTTCATTATCTTTTAATTGCACTTGGTCCTCTTTATGAAATAATGCATTGAATTCCTCTACAAAATGCGGGAACAGTTTCAAAAAAACCCTGTCAAAATTCTTCAGTAATTCTTCTTTTTCCTTTTTCAGGTTAATATTATTTACAACAGCAATAATCTCATCCATCTTTCTATAAATAATCTTTTGTTCAAGGGATTTTTTAAATTTTTCAATTTTTGCAAAAAACTCTGAATTCATATTGAAGAAATAGCCTGTATATTCTTCTTTAATTTTATTTGATTCTGATAATTTATAATTTGCCTCTGACAGCTGCTGATTTATTTTCTGTTCTTTATGATGAGCAGTTGTTATAATTTCCTGTGCGGCCTTTACTTTTTTAACTTGCCTTAATACAACAAATACCAGGGCAACTACTACCAGCAAAAGGAATGTAATGATTATTGAATAAGTAATTAATTGCTTTTTTTCCGCTTCCACCCGGTTAACTTTTTCTCCTTCTATCAGTGGCAGAATTGCGCTTAACTGCACCTTTCGTTGCCTTGCACCATAAAAACCTGCATCCTCAACTGCTTTATTGATAAAGATGGAAGCGTTTTTAATATCTCCTTTTTTATATAAGAGTTGCGCAAGATTAAAACTTGCTGCAGTTTCTTTTGTTGATGATTTAATATCGGCAATGGCGGCCTGCACTAATAAGTAGATCGCAGAATCAGGATTATTACTTTGGATAAAAATATCACTTAACGTGGAAGCGGTAACTGCCAGTTCATGATAAGACAGATCAGGGTTGCCTAATAATTTTTTTAAGTCTTTTGAAGCCTCTCTTTTATTATTTGATTTGATATTTTTTAATCCTTTGAAATAGATATACTCAAAAGATAGCGGAGGCAAAAGTGATAAAGCAGAATCCATGTATCCATTTCCCTTTTGTGTGTATTGCCCGGTGTAGGTATTGTTATTAAAATCGCCCAGGTCATAATAAAACCGGCCCAGGAGCAAATAATATTCAGCTTTTACATTGTTTGATTCCCTATTAATCGAAATACTGGAAAGCGTATCTAAGGTTTCTTTGAACAGCCCTGATGAAAGCAGGATGAAACCAATTTTAATTTTAGCATATATAATTTTAGAAGTGTCGTTAAGTAAGTATGCTACATCCTGTAATCGGTTGGCATAGCTATAGGCAGAATCACGGTTAAACACTTTGTAAGCCTCATACAGTTTCATGTAGCAATCAAAACGTACAGGTAGAAAAGTAATATCTTTTTTATTAAAAGTGGTTTTTAAGCTGTCAATGGAGCGTAATTTCTGCTGGTCATAAATATGAGAATCTGTAATGGTATTCTTAAGTTGAGAAAATAACTCTTCTGTATTCTTTTGTGAATAAACAGTAGAAAAGAAAAATAAAAACATGCAGGTGAAGAAACCATTTTTCATACAAGCTTAGTTAGTTGCTTATTATAATATCGAATAGCGCAATACTACAAGTATATTTTTACTTCATGAAAAACTTCTGGCAATTCACAAAAATAAATGGCTATTGTAGCAAAAAAATATCTGCACATGGTTTGCGAAAAAAGAAACTATCTTTAAAGAGTACGTATTTAAACAACTGCAAAGAATAATACTGATGAAACTTTTTTTTGTTTCTTTTCTTTATTTAGTAATTAATACATCTCTCTTCTCACAGTCAAATGCAGTCAATACTGAAAAACCCGGCCCAAAGGTTTATGCCTTGGTTATTGGCATCTCAAAATATTTACAAAAAGATATACCGCAGCTGCAGTTTGCAGACAGGGATGCGCAGGTATTTGCAGACTATCTTAAATCAAATGGCGGCGGTGGGGTTCCTTTAGAAAATATCCGCTTACTGGTAAATGAAGAAGCCACATCAGCTGCAGTTTATGATGCTATTTACTGGCTTAAAAACACCTGTAAAAAAGATGATGTTGTTTTCTTCTATTTTTCCGGACATGGAGATGTGGAAAATGTTACCATGTATAAAAATGGCTTTCTTATTTGCTATGATTCTCCTCCCAATAACTATGTGAATTTATCGCTTAGTATAGATTACTTAAATGATATTGCCAATACGCTTTCTGCTGAAACAAAAGCAAATGTTGTATTAATTACGGATGCTTGTCATTCGGGTAAACTTGCCGGCAGTAAAAACAAAGGAAGCTTCCTGGTAGGAGAGCAGTTAAAAGCGGTAAAAAATAAAGAGATAAGAATTACTGCCTGCGCAGCTGACCAGTTATCAAATGAAAATGCAGATTGGGGCGGGGGCCGCGGAGTTTTTTCCTATTACCTTATAAATGGATTAAAGGGCCTGGCAGACAGGGAGAAGGATGGTATTGTAACATTAGATGAAATAAAAACTTACATCGACACTTCTTTAGCAAAAGACCCGGTATTAAATAGGGAGAACATCAAACAAAATCCTGTTTTAAATGGAAGGGAAAATTTTGTTCTTGCCAGAGTTGACAAATCAGAAATGAAAGATGCGGAAAAAGAAATTGCTTCAGGCATTTCGCAGCAAATGAATAGTGTCCCGGATAACAATTTATCTTCTGAAAGTGTACCTGCAAATCCCAGGGATTATATTTTGTATTTATTGAAAAAGCAAAACCTGGAAGAGCTAACAGATAGCTTGAAATTGGATGAAATGTCCGCAGAAGAAATTCCTTTCGCTCTTATTAATAAAGTTAAAGACAGTGCAACTACTAAGGCACATCAAAATACTATACAACAATTGGAGAAATCACTGAGAGAAAGTAAAGATGGATTGAAGCGGTTTAACGGAAGGCTGGCAGTTGCTTTTGACGAAAAAGGGCAACAGGTAATTGACCAGTACCTTGGTGGTGATGCAGCTGAGTTGGAAAGGCGCAGGTATTATAATGTAAAGAATAATGGATACGATGTGTATGCAAAAATGTTTGCCATTGCATTAAAATTAACCCAGCCGGATAATTATTTATACAGGATACTGGAAGTAAAGCTGCATTATTTTTCAGGGGTGGCAGCACGTTTAAAAATTCCAACTGTACAAGATCCAAAATCTTTAATTGAAAAAGCATTTGCTGAACAGAAGAAAGCATTGGCGTTGGAAGAACATGCCGCTTACATTTATAATGAACTGGGTATTCTCAGCCTTTATAAAAAAGATTATGCAACGGCAGAAAAGCATTTTTTAAAAGCCACTGAAATTGCTCCTGAGTGGGCTTTACCATGGTCAAATTTAATAGGTGTATATGCGCTGACTAAAAGATATGCACAGGGTATTGCGGCAGTTGAAAAAGCAAAAGAACTGCAGCCTGAAATTCAAAACATATATGTTAATGAAGGGATTCTTTATGAGAAAAAAAATAATTTATTACTGGGCGAAGAATTATATCGCAAGAGTATCCACATCAATTCACGGCATTACTTTCCATTTGAAAGGCTGGGATATATATACATGAATACAACACAATATGCCGGGGCTGATTCTTTTTTTTATGAAGCCGATATTAGGAAAAAAGGGTATCATTTTTACGAAGAAATTTTCCCCCAGCCTTTAAGCATGGTTCTGGCACCATACCAGGAGCCACCGCCCTGTGAGTTTGATACCCGTGATATAAAAAAGGAAGATGTGATGGGGAATTTTGCATTGGCACTACGATATTTACGAAACGGTGATTCGGCTCTTGCAGAAGAGAAATTAAAATGGGTTATTGCATTGGATAGATCCAATCCGCTTGCATTTCATTACCTGGGAAAAATATTGTATGCTCAAAAAAAATGGAAGGAAGGCGACATTATTTTTAATCTTGCCATTAAGTACCATCTTGATACCATATCTTTTTACCGGTATTGCGATTCTCTTAAAGCTTTATTGCGTAATTCTTATTCTAAAGAATGTATAGTTGAAACTTTTCGTAAGAACTATTATGATAAAGTAGACGATTATTATTTTCTTGCAACCCTTTATGACAAATGGAATCACTTTACAGAAGCAGAAGAGCAGTATAAAAATATAATTCAATTTGATCCGAAATATGTTGGCGGCTATTATAAGTTATGGAGCATGTTGGAGAGGATAGGGCGTTTTAAAAACACTGAAGATATTATCAGGAGTTATGCTTTTCAAAATAAAGAAGTTGGCGATCGTGAATTATATAGTTTTTATAAACGAATGTGTGAGCGCTTTCCCGAGTCAGCAGATTGGCAATATAAGATAGGTCTGTTCTTATATCAAATAGCCTATGATAACAAAGATGCTTTTATATGGGACAAAAAATATATTATACCTGATAAGAATGAAGAAGTGTATGTACCCCATAATGACGAATCTTTACTGCCAGATAACATGGGGGTAAATTTACCCGGGATTAAAGAGACGATTTTATTTGCACAGCCTTGCAGATGGCCGCGTACAGAAGGTATTCAGCATCTTGCTAAAGCTGATTCCCTGGTGCAGGATGATGATGCAAGCGCAGATATTAACCAAATGATCGGGGACTTATATGTATGGCAGGGTTTGCCATCCAGGGCTAATGCATATTACAAAGTTTCTGTAGATATTAAACCGCAGGATGCAGCAACACGGCTAAAACTTGTTGATACCTATAATGCCACTTATTTTTTTCAAAATGCTTTGACACAATTAGACTCATTGTATCAAAGGAAGGAAATCAATTTTCCTAAACAATTATTACTGGCAAAGTATTACATACATTCTGCAAGATTCACAGAAGCCGATACTTTATTAAAGGAAGCACAAAAAATTCATCCATATAAAATGCATGAAATAATTGATCTTAATGGAAGATTACAGTTACTGTCACAACATCCTAAAGAAGCTTTGCAGTTTTACAGCCAGTTATTAACGCTGGATGAAAAAAATCAGTTCACCATGTATAGTATAGCGAGGCTTTATGCAAAGCTTGAAAATTATAATGAAGCATGGAAGTGGCTGGAGGCTTCATTAAAAAAAGGATTTAATTACGCTTTTATTTTACGCTTTGACCCTTACATGGAAGCTTTACGCACGTCAGCAAAATGGAATTCTCTTGTAAAGAATTTTACAATGAAAGTGTATCCTCCGCCTGCAAAATCAGTATTAAACTAACGCTTATTATTTCCAAACAGGATATTGCTCACAAATATTTTCAGGAATATATGGCTTGCTGCAATAGGTGTGTTCGGCTTTTATGATGGTTTGTTTTTTAGCATCCTGCAAAAGACTTTCCCAGGTTACATTCTTTTTAAAAAAGCTTAATTGATTTTCCATAGAGGCTTTAAAAAAGTAGGAAAAAAATCCGCCAAAGTCATTATTACTCGCAGCCTTTTGCCCTACATCAGCAGCTGTAGCTAAAACAGATATAGGTTTTGGATTGAGAAAAAGAGCACGGCAGTTTTCGAGATTGTAAGTCATTAATAGCCCTTTTTTGCGTGGTATAGGTGTACCTATTGCATTGGATGCAGTAACTTCTGTATTGCAGCAATCACTCATCACAAGATTTAACCTGGCGCCTTTTTTCTTTATAGAATCAAAGATGTCCTCAATGTTTAGAGAGTTAACCATATAGGTTTTATCCGGTTTAGGCCTAAGATCTATATAAGGAAACCGGCGGCTATCTTTAGGTTTTCTAAATCCATGGCCTGAGTAATAAAAAACCACTATATCATTGGGTTTAGGGCTAAGATTTCTGAGCTCTTTTTCAACATTTTCTTTATTGTATTCTTTTCCTGAAATGGCTTTATAATCCAGTTTTATTTTCATAAAGTCTGCCAGTTTGGTAAATGTCTCTACAGTTCTGTTCATATCATTCAGGCAGGAAGGTCCTATTTCGGGTTCATTTATATTGGCAACAACCAGTAAAATTATTTTCGTATTCTTTTCAACCGTCGACAGATCTCTAGTTCCGGTTTCAAAAAGATTTTTAAAAAATGTATCCTGCGGGGTAAAATATTCCAGTACAAGATCTTTTTTAAGGTCCTTATTTTCTAAAAAAATTATTGAGGAAAAAGAAACTATTGTTGTATCGGTATCAGCTGTGGTAGCTGTAATACCTAATGGCTCATATTCGTTGTTAACAGGATTTCTTTTAAACCAAAGAACAGGAGGTTCAAAGTTTTCTTTGCCATTGCCGGAAATAAATTTAGGGTTTGTTAACCGGTAAAATAATTTGTTGTCGCTCTTGCCTTCTTTCATATCAGGAAATTCTTCCTGCACATCCATTTCTACTAATATATTCTCTGCATTAATTGGAGATGTATATTTCACTCTTATAATACCTGTGCCATCATCGTTGCGAACAAAAAAAGCTGTATAGGCAGCCGATGTATTTCCTTTTTGTAAACTATATTTTAAAAGAGAAACGGATTGAGCATTGGCAGCGATGCTGAAAAAAGTAATGAGGCTTAAAAATATTTTTTTTCTCATAACAGTAAAGGTTGGTAACTAAAGCTACTGTTTATTTTAATAAATTTCACCTGCTGAAACATTGAAAATAACAATGTTCACCTTTTATTTTTTTGAAGTTTTGAAATATTTATCTTATTCTTATATTCTAAAACTTACACATATGCCAAACAAACAATTAAAAACTGCATTTCAGTTTATCCTTGGTGGGTTTATTATTATGAACGTTGCCGTTAGTTGTAACGACACCAGCAGCACTAGTGAAACGAAGAAAGATTCAACTGCTGTTGCCGATTCGGCAAAAATGGATAAGATGTCAACTGATACAATGAAAATGGATACTGCTGCCCAAAGGCCTATAGTAAATCCGCCAAATTAGAAACAACTTCCAGCAATTTTATTATATGTTGCCCACCCGGGATTTATGGGGAAGGGTCTTTCATTTTAAATTTCGCCGTTTTCATAGTGAGCTTTAGTAGTTGTTTATTATGAACCAATTTTTCTATCATCAAATGCTCAATCCGGTGATGAATAGGAATTAATATAGCAGCAATAGAAACATAAATAAGTAATTCATACACGGGTGTATGATGTGTTATCCTTGTTACAAAAGGATGCAGCAGCAATGTGAGGTATTCAAAAAGAAAGAGCAATGATGCAACCCCTAATAATTTAACTACTCTCACATCCATCTTTATCCTGCTTAATAATAATGTGAGCAGAAAAAATGTTGGGATAAATATCCCGATCAGCAGCAGTTGTAATTCCTCGGAACGTGCCTGCTGTGCTATCTTTTTATTTTCTTCTATTTCTATTTGACGAATTTGCTCATTGCTGCTCATAACCTGCGATTCTCTTATCCTGCTTTTACTGTTAATTGAATCATTCAATACCTGTACATATTCTAAATATGAAAAAGCGCTGTCAGAGCGATTTAATTTTTTATAATGATTGGCCAAAAATTTTGCTGCCTCTAAATCCCGTAAAAGAAATTTATCTTGTTGCGCTACAGCAAGAGAAAGTTTTGCATAAAATTCTGCTGAATCATATCTATTTAATTTTTGATACAGGTTTGCAAGGCCAAGTGTTGCCTCGCAAAGCAAATCATCATCATTAGCAGCCTGTAAATATGATATTGCAGTTTGATAATTAATTAACGATAATGGAAAGTTTGTTTTTTTATAATAACTATGTCCTAAACCCGTCATAGAGGCACCAATGAAATCAATATTTCCTGAATCTTTTGCAACAGCTAGCGCTTTTGTAAAATAAATATAGGAGGAGTCTGATACATTAAGCCTGTCATATACATCACCAAGATTTTGTAAGCTATAATATGAAAGGTCATTAATTTTCTTTGTTCTGATGATTGAATCAGATTTATAGTAATAGAACAAAGCTTTAGAATACTCTTCCTGGTACACATATACAGCACCAATATTCATTAAAACACTTGCCAGATTACCGGGGTTATCTCTTTTTTCCTCCAGTTTTAATTTTTCAAAATAATATTCAAGCGCCCTGGGATAATTGCCAATCTTAATAAAAGTGCCTGCAATAATTCCTAATGATTTTGACTGCCCTTCTATATATTTTATTTTTTCAGCAAGGAATAGCGATTGTCGTGATATTGCCAATGCTTTTAACGGATCAAAATTCTTTGTTATACTCGCCAGATTCCACATCTGAAAAACCTTATTGCTATCAACTTTCTCTTTCTGTAATACTTTTTCAAGGCTATCTGCTTTGGCTTTTTGAGCTATTGAATTTATTGAAAGAAATAAAAAGAAAAATATAACAAATATGTTTTTTGTTAAGAGAGTTACTGAATTGGAGAATGCAAAAATCCGATGCATAGTTTTGGTTGTAAGGGAAAGGTATGCTAAAACAATTCACAAAAAAAGGTCTTAAATAAGACCTTTTACTTTTTGTGCCCGGAACAGGAATCGAACCTGCACATCCTTGCGAACGGCAGATTTTGAGTCTGCTGCGTCTACCAATTCCGCCATCCGGGCTAATTTTGGGAGGCAATATTACGCATTCCATCCAACCTCTCCAAAATGCGCCTGAGGTATTTCTTTTTATAATAATAATCTTTTACCTGCAGCAATTGTTCGTTGGTAGTATTGTCTTCATTGTAATATTCAATTATATTCTGCACTTTATCATACAGGTGTTTTTGCAACTGGCTGATCTTTGTTCCTGTTTCTTCCAAAGATGAATCATCCACCTCCATCAATGCTTCATTAAGTTCCATCATCTCTGCTAAAAATTCAGGGGGCAACTGATATTTTTCTTCTTCCTCCAAAAGTTCTTTTAACTGTAAAACATATTTAATTGTTTCATCATCATTTTGAAATGTTTTGTAAGCTTTGTTTATCATGGAAGACTTTTCCAGAACATCAGCCTGCTCTTCTTTACTTTCGTTGGAGAAAAAATCAGGGTGGTATTTTTTCTGCAATTCAAAATATTTATCCTGCAAATATTTTTTATCAACCTGCAGGCTTACGGGCATTTCAAACAATTCAAAATAATTCATACAGTAAAGGTAGACAGGATTATTAAATGTAAAATGTAAATTGCCATAACTAAATTTCAGTATGCTCACCATAGGATTGATACGGGAAGAAAAAATTCCTGCAGATAACAGGGTAACATTTACACCTTCCCAATGCAAATCAATACAAAATAATTTTGCTGATATTAAAATTATTGTGCAACATAGCGAACACCGTTGTTTTAGCGATAGAGAATACCATACGGCAGGGATTGAAGTAAGGGAAGACATCTCTGGTTGTGATATTTTAATGGGAATAAAAGAAATACCTGTTGAAAAACTGATACCTGGTAAAACTTATTTTATTTTTTCGCATACAAAAAAGTTACAACCCCGAAACAAAAAATTACTGCAGGCAATTATTAAAAATAAAATAACTCTTATTGATTACGAATGCCTGGAGCATACTGATGGAACAAGAATTTTAGGATTCGGTTTTTTTGCCGGCATTGTAGGTGCACACAATGGTATGATGGCGTATGGAGAACGCACCGGCACTTTTCATCTTGACAGGGTTAATTCGCAAAAAGATTTCCGGCATCTTATTCATACTTATTTCGGGTTAAGGCTTCCCAATATAAAAATTGCTGTAACCGGCAGTGGCAGGGTAGCACATGGTGTATTGGAAATAATGAACTTAATGGGGATTCATGAAACGGAACCCGATCTTTTCCTGGAGAAAAAATTTTCTTATCCCGTGTATGTGCATTTAAAAGGCGCCGATTTGTATGAAAATAAAAAAACAGGTAAGTATAACCGAAAGGATTTTCATGCAAGACCCGGAAAATATAAAAATCTTTTTCATAATTATATTTCAGCAGCCGATATTTTAATGAACGGGGTGTATTGGGAAAAAAATATTCCAAGATTGTTTGAATTAGAAGATATAAAAAATAAAAAATTCCACATACAAACTATTGCAGATATATCAGATGACCGTAATGGCTCCGTACCCTGTAATATCCGTGATGCCACTATAGAACATCCTGTATATGGCGTTGATAAAAAAATCTTCAAAATAACTGGGCCCTATTTGCCCGGCTCTGTAGATGTAATGGCAGTCGGAAATTTGCCGAATGAATTACCGAGGGACGCATCAAGATATTTTGGTGAACAAATAATAAAATATATTCTAAAATATATTCTCACCGGAGGCTCCGAAATATTAAATAAAGCAACCATTGTAAAAAAAGGGAAGCTGGCTAAAGAGTATGCGTATATGAAAGATTATGCAGGCTTATAATTTTAAATAATATTCTTTTAATAAATCTGTAAACGCTTCTGTATAATTTCCATCATCATTTTTAATAATTAACTCATTTATTTTTATAGTTTCTTTGTTATTGCCGAAAAATAGAATTCCCCTAAAAAAATTATGTGATGGTGTTTGCCTTATCAATAATTTTTCCCGGAGAAAGAAATTATTTTCTTCTGCCAGCTCTTCAAAATATTTTATCCTGTGATATGGCAGCAGGAGGGCAAAATATCCTGTTTTGGTAAGATGCTTTTTTACTACAGCGATAAGGTCCTTTAGCATTAACCCTTCATCATGTTTTGCAATGTTTTTATTTTTTTCATTTGATAATAACTCCTTCTCATAAAAAGGCGGGTTGCAAATTACCAGGTCATATTTTTTTTCTGAAACAAAATTCTTTACATCTGTATGAAATATTTGCAGTCGGTTATTCCATTTTGAATTAAAAAAATTTTCCTTTGCCTGCTTATATGCATTTTTTTCAATTTCAACAGCATCAATTATTGTATTAGAGTTTTTTTGAGCAAACAGTAACGATAATAATCCAGTGCCTGTACCAATATCTAAGCAACTGCCAACCGGCAACAGGCAAGCAGAAATTTTTTCTGCCACCCATGCCCCAAAAATGCAGGCATCAGTACAAACCTTCATACTGCATTTATCCTGGTGAACTGTAAATTCCTTAAAGCAGAAATAGGTATTCGGCATTTATCTTTTTTAATAGCATGTTTTCTAAAGTATCTTTGCAAATTAATTTTTTGCATTGGATAAGCAACAGGTGATATACGAAGATCTTGGAATAATTGATTATAAATCTGCCTGGGATTACCAGGAAGAACTGGTAAATAAAAACAGGGAGATAAAGTCTGCAGCAAGAAAAGCTATGAGCAACGAGCTGCAAACTGCCGGCAATATTGAGCTCCAAACTACAAACCACAAACTACAAACTACAAACTACCTACTTTTTTGTGAGCATCCTGCGGTTTACACATTGGGTAAAAGCGGCAGTATGAAAAATGTTTTATTAAGTGAAAAAGAAATGGAGGAAAAAGAAATTGAATTTTTTAAAACAAACAGGGGAGGAGATATTACATTTCATGGATTGCAGCAGGTAGTTGGTTATCCTATTTTAGACCTGGAAAATTTTTATACTGATATTGGAAGATATTTAAGAGACCTGGAAGAAGTTATCATAAATACAATTGCTGAATATGGTTTAAAAGGAGAAAGAAGCAAAGGTGAAACCGGCGTGTGGATAGCGCCCGGTATTATTGGAAAAGAAAGAAAAATTTGTGCTATGGGTATACGCTGCAGCCGGTGGATAACGATGCATGGCTTTGCTTTAAATGTAAATACTGAGCTTAGTTATTTTGAAAATATTATTCCCTGCGGAATACAGAACAAGCAGGTTACTTCAATAGAAAAAGAGTTAAATAAAAAAGTTGATCTAAAGGAAGTAAAAGAAAAATTGAAGAGAAACTTTTCTGAAATATTTAATGTGGAGATTACTTAAAAGGATTTTTTCCCAGTTCATTTATATTCGGTACGGGCTTGCCATCTTTTGGAACATATACTTTATGTTTTTCTATCAATACTCCATTTTCATAAACTTCAAAATCGAAAATTCCTGCATGCAGAAAATTTACTTTTTCCAGGGTTAAATATGGTTCAGTTATTTTATTAAGTTCAAAAATAAACGCCCCGCTTTCTTCAAAAAATTTAATTAAATATTTTTTCCTGGGAGCATCAGGCAGAGCGATAATAATATTATTATCCCTGCCTGTATACACTAATTTGGATGGAACAAACCACGTATTCACAGTACTTTGCTGAAACTCTTTAAAATCCGGTAATGCTTTAGTGGTATCTTTTAAAGGACGTAAGGATTTTGTAAATAGATATGTTCCTCCCTCAAAGGAAAGAAATATCCTATAGTACATATTAAGTGAAAGGGGTTTTGAATCAATAAATCCATTTCTTTTATTACTTACATCAAGTACGCTGCCTATGGTTGTAAAATTTTTAGTGCTGTCAAATGATCTTTGAATATTTATGGTAGTAAGGGTAATGTATGGGTTTGTCCATGAAATAAGAATGTGATCGCTGATATTGCTTACAGATAATTTTGGTAATGTATCCTGGGCAAATATTTCCTGCGATAAGAAAAGACCAATAATTAAAATTAGGAATTTCTGCATGGTATTGGAATGGCCGTTTCTAAACTTCAATTTTTAACAAAGTAAAGGTAAATGACTGTTAATGGAAATCAAAAATTCAATGTTCCTGCCGGTAGGGATAAATTTCCCTGCAACCCGCCTGTGTGAATACAAATAATTTTACTGCCGGCAGGGAAATAATTTCTTTTAATGAGTTCAAAAACACCATACATCATCTTGGCTGTGTAAACAAAATCAGTGGGTATTGCAAAGGCTTCGTAAAATTTATTTATAAATGAAATTAGTTCGCTTGTTTTTTTTGCGTAACCGCCAAAATGGAAATCATTAATTAAAGAATAATTTTTATCAACGTGGCTGCTAAGTAAGAACTGTATCCTGGCTTCAAAATTTGCCAAATCCTTTAATGCATTAAAGCCTATTATTTTTTGAGAAGGGGTAGAAGATTTTATTAATCCCGACAGCGTTGTTGCTGTACCTGCGGCACAACAGATATAATCAAAATCTGTGCTTTGATATAGGTTTGATATTAATGCAGCACCTTCTGCGCCTTTTATGCTATAGCCACCTTCAGGAATTAAGATATGGTCGCCAAATTTATCGGTTAGTTCTATTTTAAAATCTTCTCCATCTTTTCTGTTATACTTTTCCCGGCTTATAAATTCCAGGTGCATTCCCTGTTTTTTACAAAACAATAAAGTATGCGAAATATTTTTTGGTTCTTCACCCCGTACTATACCAATACAATTTAATCCAAACTCTTTACAGGCGCCTGCCGTAGCAGCTAAATGATTGGAATAAGCACCTCCGAAAGTGATAATTTTTTTTTGTTCGGTGATTGCCTGTTCTAAAAAATAATAAAGCTTAAAGAATTTATTCCCTGATATTTCAGGATGAATTTTATCGAGCCTTAAAACTGAAAGAGAAATCTTTTTTTCTGCTATGAATTCATTTTCAATTTTATTAATGTCAACATTTATTTTTTTTATATCCGCCAGTTGAGTCATTATAAATAGTATGGCATAAAAGTTTCTTGTTTATTTTCGCAGCAAATGTATACGGTTTACAACTTAAAATTTAAGATAGATGCAACCAACCCTATTAGTATTAGCAGCCGGCATGGCAAGCCGCTATGGAAGTATGAAACAGATACAATCATTTGGCCCGGATGGAGAAACAATTATGGACTACTCTATTTATGATGCCATCCGTGCCGGTTTTGGAAAAGTGATTTTTGTAATTCGTAAAGAATTTGAAGAAAATTTTAAATCCATATTCGAACCTAAATTAAATGGTAAAATTAAAACGGAATATGTTGACCAGGATCTAACTGACTTTACCAATGGTTTTGAAATACCCAAAGAACGTACAAAACCCTGGGGCACGGCACACGCTGTTTTATGTGCGAAGGATGTAATTAAAGAACCATTTGCTGTTATAAATGCAGATGATTTTTATGGAAGAGATGCTTTTGAAAAGGCTGCTAAATTTTTAACCGCAGAAGTAGCTCCTGATAAATACTGCATCATAGGATATGAGTTGGCTAAAACACTTTCTGAAAATGGTACAGTAAGTCGCGGTGTGTGCGAAGTAAATGCAGCCGATGAATTGGTGAGTATTACTGAGCGGACAAAAATTTACAGGGAAAATAGTAAGATAGTATATGAAGAAAGTGATGGCAAACATGAAGTGTCAGAAAATTCAAAAGTGAGTATGAATTTTTGGGGATTTGATCCTTCTGTTTTTTCTTTTATAGAAAAATTATTTCATGAATTTTTAAAAGAGAAAGCGAATGATCCTAAGGCTGAATTTTTTATTCCGATAATTGGAGATGCATTTATAAAAAGTGGAGATGGAAACATTAAAGTAATCCCCACATCAGCCCAGTGGTTTGGTGTAACCTATAAAGAAGATGCGCCTACTGTTCAAAAAGATATTCAAAAATTGGTAGATGACGGAGAATATCCATCCTCCTTATGGAAATAATAAAGTAAGAATATAGTATAATAAAATTAAAATATTAGCGCACTCGTTTGGAATGGCATATATTTAGCAGTAATCACTAAAAATTAAAATATGAAAAAATTATTATTACTGTTTATAGTAATGTCCATGGCAATTTGCATTAATGCCCAGGAAAAGGATAAGGTTAAAAAAACTTCTTCTGTTCCGCAGAAAGTGCATAATACCTTTAGCAAGCATAAAAAACATAAAGGTTATAAAGTTAAGCACAAGCATAACGGAGTTACTAAAAAGCATAAAGTAGATTATAAAGATGGGGATGTAAAAAATAAAACTAAATAGCTAAGTAGAAGTTTTTCCCCATAAATATCTCGTTTTACCCGCCACGCATGTGACGGGTATTTTTTTATATTTAAAACTACTGGCATAGTTTTTTGTATTTATTTTTAAAATTTAAATATTATGATAACAACAAATGATAAACTCGTAGAGGTTTTAAATGACCTTATTGAAATCAATAACGACAGAGTTGTTGGTTACGAAAAAGCAGCCGATGAAACTAAATCTGTTGACATAGATTTACAGGCCATATTTCATAAAATGGCAGATGAAAGCCGTAAATACAAATCTGAGTTGGTAGAAGAAGTTACAAGGCTGGGTGGTGAGCCATCAACAGGTACAACTAATAGTGGCAAACTTTACAGGGTATGGATGGATGCCAAAGCAATCTTTACCGGTAAAGACAGGCAGGCTATTTTAGAAAATTGCGAATTTGGTGAAGACGCAGCCCAGAAGGCATATAAGCTTGCACTTGCTTCTGATGCTGAAATTCCTGCGGATACCCGGCAGTTAATAACCGATCAGCAGGCATCATTAAAAAATTCGCACGACATAATTAAGAAATACAGGGATGCTCATAAAGCATCAAATAACTAATTATGATAATCAACCCAATAAAGCCCAATAGTTATTTATTGGGCTTTATTTTTATTGTCTTAAGAAAAAAATCGACTTACGTTATTTTTTTTTATTAAATATCAGAAACAGTTCTTGAATATTTTTTTACTTTTGAGGCTGATTATTAGATACTTTAATAGAATTACAGTTATCTTCGCTGCGGAAAAAAAGAAAAAACTATTCTATAAAATTAACTTTTGGTAAGAAAGTTGCTTAGTTTTATCCGGTACAAAAAGAATGTAAGGTTTTTTAATCTTACATTTTAATGAGAAAAATTTAAATTTGTTAAATTAATTTTTTTATATATTTACTAATCAATTGTTAATCAAAATCATCTTTTATGTGTAACATTTATAAAAAGCATTCAGCTTTCTTAGCCATATTTATGGCACTAACAATTTCGGTTTGCGCTCAAACGTATACCGATACCATTAAACCTTTTTCCGGTACTAAAGGATTTAGAACATGGTCTATAGGAATAAATGGTGGGGTTTTATTTCCTGCTGTTGCAATGGGAGGTACAAATAATTTTAGTAACCCACAGATCACTTTAGGCTACGGAATTGATATTAAATATCAATGGACGCATTGGTTTGCTTTGCAGGTAGACGTTATACGGGGTAAATTAAAAGGCAATCAGGATAACGCTTTAGACAATCGCCCCTCAGGAGGATCAACAGTTGCCTTTCCCGAATTTAGAAATGTAAAATCTTTCGTAACTGACTTGCATTATGCTGCAAGTTTGAATGGTGTTTTTACGCTTGGCAATATAAACTGGCTAAGTGTAAAAAATAAGATTATACCATATGTAGCTTTAGGTGGTGGTATAGCTAGCTATAAGCCTGAAATTGTTACAAGAGTTCCTTCGGCAAATGGGGGCGCTCCATACACAACATCAGCGCAACATCTTTATCAATCTAATGGAAATTCAATAAATCATTTCTTCGTACCTGTGGGTATGGGATTAAAATTTAATCTTTCAAGATCAATTAATCTTGATTTGGGATATCGGATGCACTTTGTAGATGCGGATGACTTAGATGGTTATGATTATGCAGATAGAAGAAACGGACCAAATGATATAGGTCTTACACTTCATAAAGATAAATTTTCATATGCTTTTCTTGGGCTAGAGTTCGTTTTAGGAAACAAAGCTAAGCCACAGCTTATGTTTGATAATCCTGCTGCCCGTATGAATAGTAACTTGCAAAATCAGATTGACGTATTAAGGTCAATGCTTGATTTTAAAGACACTGACGGTGATGGTGTAATGGATCAATTTGATAAAGAGCCAAATACTCCTGCCGGTTGCCCTGTTGATACACACGGTGTAACAAGAGATACTGACGGTGATGGTGTTCCTGATTGTAAAGATCAGCAGTTAATTACTCCAACTGAATGTCAGCCTGTAGATGCAAATGGTGTAGGTAAATGCCCTCCTCCTGAATGCTGTACTCAAATAAAAGCTGAACCACCTGTAGCTACATGCACAGTGGGTGATCTTCCAAGTCTTTCTTTTAAAGGGAATGCAGCTACTTTAAGTGCTGATGCAAAAGCAATTCTTGCTTCAGTTGCTGCTAAATTAAAAGAGAGCCCAATATGTACAATTACAGTTACAGGATATCCTGCAGCTTCTAAAGCTTCTCAGGCAGTTTGTAATAAGAGAACAGACGCTATAAGAACATACCTAATGAACAATGAAGGTATAAGTGCAGATAGACTGAGCGTTAACTGCGAAGTAGGTGGTGGTGATGCAAATACAATTGATTTGAAAGTAAAATAATAATTCTTATTTCTTTTTAATAAAAAGCCCTTCCTAAACGGAAGGGTTTTTTATTTGCAGGATTAATAAATTAAAAAATAATAGTAACTATGTCGTAATCATCTGAATCTATCCGAAATGGTATAAGCTACCTTATCAGTAATTCTTCTGAAAATATCCTCATTAATTTTCCTGATTTTTTTCCTGAATTTATGGTCTAATAACCTTCCTTCCACGTCATAATATTGCGGTTGTAAAAAATAGGTAAGTATATAATACTTTTTATTAGTGAAAGGGAAATTAAATGGCTTTGCTCTCATGGACATAAATACCAAAAACTCTTTTCTTCCTGCGACATAGTAATCAAGATTATTTATCCATGTACAATGCACAGAAGCCATTTGTGAAATTAATTTATTAATGTCCGTTACTGATAAATGATACTTAAGCAAAGTATCTTTCATTCTATCTTCTGATGTAGAAAATTCATAAATATATTTTAATGTATCAGTAAATATTTCGATAGAAATATTTTTAAAAGTTTTATCTGTAAATTCAATCGAAAAAGGCCTTTGCTTATACTGTTGTTTATATGATTCCTGGATACTATCTAATAGTTTACCGTTCTCAAAATAATATTTTGAAATATTTGTTGTTGGCGTACATGAATACAGCAGCATTGTTATACCAGATAATATTGCTGCATTTATTTTATTACTCATGAGATAATTTCTTTGTACAACATGAAATGCCAAAAACTATTTTTTTTAAGAAAGCGGGTGTTATCTGTCTCAAAGAGCGAAATCCATAATCCCAATAAATTATTGTTATAAAGTCTCCTGTTTTTATTATATCCAGCAGGATTATAAAATGAGTTGGTATGGCCGGTCTTACTGTATTGTGTTTCTTTTTGTATAGGTATGCATTATTAAGGTACAGCACAACAGTTCCTTCCTTCATTTTGTTACTTATATATTCATACAAATCATTTATATGGGGGTGTATAAGATCATAGCCCCTGGTATTTACAGTATAGTTAAAAAGCTTTCTCACCATCCGGTTAAACTTTGCATAATTTACTGAGGCCCAAAAAGTATTTTCATCACCAGCATCATAATGCCTGTTAAAAAAATTTACATAGCCTTTAAAATGATCGGCAAGAGATAAGAACCATACCTGGTCAGCAGGCCGGATATCTAATACTCCTTTATATTTGAGAGTGCCTGCTGCCTGCAAAATTTCAGATGAGGGTTGAATAAAAGCCGTTCCAATTTTTGCTTTTCCCTGTTCATACAATTGCAACATAAATTTTGCGTATCCAAGCGGATCATCATGCAGGGGCAGATAGGAAAGAGCAGCATAGCCGCAAAAATTTGTATTACTTCCTTCGTAAATACTAAGTGGTGTATAAATGTTTTCTTTTAAATTTCTGAGAAATAAATTGGGATTTACGTTGGGCCAATAAGCGCTGGATTTTAAATCTTTTATATTCTCTATAAACAATATGGCCTCCTTTTGAGTAGACATGGGAGTAGTATCATTCAGATTGTTTTTATTAAATGCTGATGCGCTTGTTATATAATAAAAACTTATTGCTGTTGCAACAATTTTATAAAAGGATGCCGGAAGAAAGAAACAAAAGATACTTTTCATTCGGAGGAAATTCAATTACGGGTATGTATCCATTCAACTGTTGTTTGTATAAGTTCTTCTAATTCGTTGCTTGTTTTTTCAAATGGATGTTTGGTGTTAAAAGTATGGGTAGCATTTGGAACGATTTTTAAGCGGGCATTTGCATTAAAATTTTGTATCCATGAAAAAAGAGATTTTCCATGTTCCACCGGAACCGCTTCATCATTTTCGCCATGAACAATAAGTATAGGAATATTAAGTGATTGAATTGTTTGTTTTACATTCCATTCCTTATCGCTTTTTAAAACCTCCTGTAAAAATTCAAATCCTTGCGGAAGCTCCTGCTTTGTCCTGTTGTTCTTTTTATAATAAACTCCTGCTGAACTCCATTCTTCAAGCATTTCAACAGGCCAAAAGTTTAAAGTTTTAACTGTACTCACTAAAATTATTCCATCAATTTTTATTTTTCCTTCTATTGCTTTTTTAGCTCCAAAAATAGTAGGGACGCCGCCGAGGCTGTGTGTAAACAAATATACTTTTGAATGATTTTTAAATTCTTTTAAATTATGAAGAATGCTCAGCAGGTCTTCTGTTTCAAGCCGCATACAGTTTTGCTCATATTTTGCCAGATCCTCAAAAATATCAGCATCGCCAATAATACCGCCATGACTGAAATTAAAGCTGTAAGAAGAGATACCATTTTCCCAAAGCTTTTGCTGTATGTAGGGAAACATTCCATAATTATAAAACCCGTTGTGCCCGTTAATAATAATAAGCAATGATGAGTTACTCCCGGCATTAATATACACTCCATCCACCCCTCCATTTTTATGATGAAAAGTGAGCTTCTCTCTTTCCATATTACTTCTTAAGATTCATTTCAAATAATTTCAAAATACGTTTATATTCATCCGTCCAACTGCTGGGTTCTATAAAGCCATGGCCTTCTACAGGATAAACAGCAAGCTCCCAATTCTCTTTTTTTAATTCTATCAGTCTTTGCGTTAGCCGTACAATATCCTGGAAATGCACATTTACGTCAACCATTCCATGGCACATTAATAAAGCGCCCTTTAATCCCTCAGCATAATAAATAGGAGAGCTTTGCCTGTAAGCAAGTGTATCGGTATAAGGTTCATTTAAAATATTTGACGTATAGCCATGATTGTAATTAGACCAGTCTGTTACAGAACGAAGGGCTGCACCGGCAGCAAATGTTTCCTGCTGGGTGAACATTGCCATTAATGTAATAAAGCCTCCATAGGAACCTCCATACAATCCAATTTTTTTTGGATTGATTCCATATTTTTCTACCAATAGTTTTGCGCCATCAACCTGGTCTGTCAAATCTTTTCCTCCCATGTGCCTGTAAATCCCAGTGCGCCAGTTGCGGCCATAGCCAGCGCTTCCGCGATAATCAATATCCAATACTGTGTAGCCTTTGTCAGCTAATAAATTATTGAACATATATTCCCTAAAGTAGGTACTCCACCACTTATGAGCATTTTGTAAATAACCTGCTCCATGTACAAAGATTACGGCAGGTTTACCAGGGTGAGGATTTGCAGGTTTATATAATCGTGCATATACCGTTGCTCCATCCCTGGCAGTAAAAGTTATTATTTCAGGATCACGCCATTGGTATGATCGGAATGCCTCGGATTGAGCTTTATTTGTTACCTGATTTTGCTTTCCATTTATTTTATTTTCCTGCAGGTAAAGTTCCCATGGTTTATTGCTATATGAATACAGGTCTGCAATAAACTTTTCATCCGGCGAAACAATAGCCTGGTGAGCGCCTGTGAGTGTTGTAAGTTTTTCCATTGCACCTCCATTCACAGGCATGCGATAAAAGTGCTGCTCACCGGGGTGAACCTGGTTAGTGATGAGATAGAAATATTTTTTATTGCGGGATAAGTTTGCCTGCTGCACTTCAAAGTTTCCATGAGTAAGTTGTGTTATTTGTTTTGAAGCAATATCTATTTTGTACAGGTGAGAATACCCGGTTGCCTCACTCTGAAACCAAAAAGTATTATCATCAATCCATCCTGATGTATTTCCGTATAGTATTTCCGGACCATCAACCCATGCCTCATCACGTTGCCTGTTAAGTAAAGTTAGTTTTGCGGTGATACCATCCAATAACATCAGCCACCTGTCTTTGTTATCCTGGGAGCGGATATCAACAACTGCATAGGCGCCATTCCCATTCCATGAAGGACCATAAATTATAACGGGCCGGGTTGAAGTTTTATTTTTAGAGGAATCCTTTGTAGTTGTATCTTTTAAAGCTTTTCCTGTAATGAAGTCCGGCATGTCTTTAATGCCGGGTAACTGGTCTGTTTTTACTAAAAGTACTGTATCTCTTTGCCTGTCAAAAACAAAAAATTCGCTGCCGGGCAGTGGCGCTCCCACTTTAGTGCGGCCTGATATGTCCTGGGTAAAACCGCTTTCGGTAATATAATTGGGAACAATGGTGGCTTTTACATTGGTAACAGGCTTAGTTAACCTATAGGTTACAAATCTGCCATCAGGGCTGATATTTAAATTGGATAGAATTTTATCCTCATAATAAATTGATCTTATTTCCTTCTCTTTTGATACTATTTTTAATGCAGCCTCTGCACTATCTTTTCTTGCTTTACGGCTTCGTAATACTTCAAAATTTGTAAGCTGATCTTCTTTAAGCCATTTTTCCTGTGCATTCAAAATTTCTTTTGGGGGTGCATTGCCCTTTTGAAAATTAGTAAGCTGGATAGTTGTGCCGGAAAGTATATCCCATGCATACAAATTTTGATTGCGGCTAAAAGCAATCAAACTGTTGTTCATAATAAATACAGGATTATTTTCGGCTTCAACTGTTTGCGTAACTCTTCTTTCTTTATTTTTTTTTACATCTCCAAAATAAATATCTCCATCCTGCGAATAGGTATAGGCTGAGCTATCGCTGTTATAAGCAATGGCCTCTGCAGAAACATGCTTCTGCCGCATTTGATAAGATGCTTTTTGAGGAGTAAGATTTGTTGCAGTAATAAAATAAACTGAATCTGAAATTTTATTATCGGGATTCCAGTTAAAGAATAAATATCCATCACGGCTCCAGTAAGGTGAAGAAGGCGAGGTGCCCATCCATTTAGAATCACGCATAATAAGATCAACCGTTAATGAATCGATCCTGGATTGGCTTATGCCCTTCACAGAAATAAAAATCAATAGCAGGAAAAATATTTTTTTCATATAGAAAATCAGGGTTAGAAAAATTAATGAGCAAAATAATCAATCAGGGCGATTATTTATTTAAGAAGTTTTTCAAATTTTTTTAATTCATCTACCTCTGTTGTTGAAAGCAGATCATTATTTTCATATTTCGAGCTAAGGAACAATACTCTTTTATGTTGCGGATACTTTGCAAGAATGGTTGTAATTATCTCACCAACGTTTTCATCTTTTTCAAACATCGGCTTGTTCTCCGGCAATTCTGATTTATTCCTGGTTGGCATTTTTTTTATGATAGCTTCCAGCGTGGCAAGTTTGCTTTGTTGTATGTTTTCAATTTTAGACGCTTTGCTGTGCAATCCCTCCAATTGTTTTTTACTCAGGCTGCCCCGCTGCATGTATTGCTTGTAAAGACTTATCACAAATGATGATACAGGATAAGCCAGAATACATTCTTCCAGTACATCGTTAACAATGTCTACCTCTTTTTTCTTATTAATATTTTTTGCGAAACCTGTCATGCAGAAGAAAGGATTATGGCTAAGTTATTTTACATATTTTTTAAAAAATTCCATTGTTCTTTTCCACGCAAGGGTTGCGGCTGCTTCATTATAACGGGTAGGGGAGGTATTGTTATGAAAAGCATGATTAACGCCTTCATACATGTATAACCCGTACGTAATATTATTTTTCTTAAGCGCTTCCTCATAGGCCGGTATGCCTGCATCTATTCTTTCATCCAAACCCGCATAATGTAATTGCACCGCAGCTTTTATTTTCGATACGTCTTCAGCCTTAGGCTGTGCACCGTAAAAAGCCACAGCTGCTTTTAACGTGGGAACATTTACGGCTAATTGATTACTCATTCCACCGCCCCAGCAAAAACCTACGCAGCCTGCATTACCATTATAATCTTTTCGTGTAGCCAGGTAATCAAAAACGTTTATAAAATTTTTGAGGTTGTCTTCGGGTTTTAGTTCGGTGAAAAACTTTCTTGCTTCATCTTCATTAGCTGCAGTTTTACCAAGCGCTGCTAATGCATTGGGAGCAATTGCCAGGTAACCTTCCTTAGCAGCACGCCTTGCCACATCCTCAATATATTCATTTAACCCGCGGTTCTCATGTATCACAATTATTGCAGGATATTTTTTATCTTTTTTTGGCCTTGCCACATAGGCTTTCATTTCATTAGGTATACCGGGATAAGTAATGTATTCTGTAAACAGGTCATCATCTTTTGTAACCGCAGCATTTGCATAGTTATTTTCCAGCAATGGCAGCAGGCTCATTGCAGCCACTGTGCCGCCGGCTAAAATTGCAAGGCGTTTTAAAAATTCCTGGCGGTTGAGTGGTTTATGTGTGTATTCATCGTAGAGATTAATGATGCGCTGATCCATAGTTTTGTTTTGAATAAAGTTAGTAAGATCCTGCCGAAAAATTGTAATACCAGGGGATATCAAATACTAATGCAGGAAATTATTTTTTGAGCTGACCGTATGATCGCATGTATTGCCTGATGGCATGATTGTATACATTGGTTGTTTTATATCTTTTACTCCATTGTTGTTTTTTGAGAGGATCATTGTTTATGGAACGGGCAAAGGCAACCGCTTCTTTGAAGATGCTCCTGCAGTGTTGCTGCTGCGATGATGCAATTATATTATCCATGCAGGGGAACTTTGTTTTTACAGGGCCGTATGGGTAATGCTTAATTACAAACTTTTTGCCTATGGCTCCCTGTACCAGGGTACAGGAGAATGGAATGTTTTTCATTGGTGTGATTGCGATATAAATATAATATGAAGGAATATAATTTCATAATTGGCGGGGACAGTATGACCGCATTTGCCGCTTTTTGCCGGATGAAGTTGTTGCTGTAGTATGGAAGTAATGTGCCCGCAATGCTTATAGTCTATAGTAAGGTGGCTTTTAGTACGGCTTTAACCGGGAGTACCATCGAAGGATGAAATGTTTTGTTATATAGCAGAACTACTGTAACTATACCCTAGTACTACTATGCCGTGCGGAGATGTATTTTACTGAAAGGCTATACATACTAAAGTTTACCGAGGGGTTGCGAGCGCCATTTTTTCTTTAAATATCCCTGCTGCTTTTATGAGTAACAACTGTACCCTCTCCAGTAATAACGCTTCATCTGCATTGCTTATTATAAAATCTGCGCTGTAGCGGGCATTTAAATAGGCTTTGTCCAGAAGGCTTATTAGTCTTTCTTCTTCAGTGGTATTGGCGGGGAATATTTCATTTAATCCAGGCGCACATCGTTTACAATGTTTTTTTAAAACAGTGATGGAATGGGTCCTTATATCCTGGCCTGTTAATGATAAGATGACCGTTCTGAAAGCGAGCTCTGCTGCCTGCTGCAACATGAAGGCTGTTAATTCTTTTTCGTTGTTTGCATGGTATGTATTAGCGCCATTTAAAAAAGACTGTGCCCTTTTAATGCCGGTATTAAATTCGTTTTTTGCTTTGTTTATAAGGGGATGCAACTTACCCGGACCAGTTGTTAATAATGGCTGCATTCCATCATCGTATACAAGGTTTTCCCTTGTACAAACGAGGGAATAAAAAATGTGCCCTTCCTCTATTTGCTTATTGATATGGCCTGACTGGTGAAGTGAGAAATGAATGTTGCTGTGGCTGATGCAGCCTGCCGCAATCACCTGCTCAAAATCGCTGAAGGCTGTTTGAGAAATATCCGGTATCACAATAAGCAGATCAAAGAAATCTTTTTCTTTTGCGTGGCTTATAAGAAATATCTTTTCCGGTGAAACGGTGGCTGCGATGAACTGTATTATTATTTGCTGCGGCGTAAGTGCAACATCATCCTTTGCTGTGCTGTTTACTTTTTTTTGAGCGGCTGTTCCAGTGGCGGCTGCCTCTAAAAAATCGAAGAGGCAGTTTAAGGGATACAGGAACTCATCAAAGTAAACGGGGATGCCTGTTTGCAATTCATGCTCCAGGTAATCGATGAACATGCGACGGAGATGCTGACCCAATACACCTATCTGCGGCAACTGCAGAAGCTGGGTTAACTCATCCTGCAAGGGCTCACTTAATTCAATTTTCATATTACTATTTTTAACATGACAAGGAGGTTTTATAAAATAAAAACAGTACAGCAGGATATACAATTCCCTGAAGGGATAACTTATTCCAAAAAATGAGTATTTTAGACTGCGCTTAAAAATTATAAACCATTTATCTTTATAACCATGACCACTACTGATATGCCGGAAAAACAAATACACCAGGGAAGAAATGTAAAACGCTTCAGGGAAATGCTGGGGATAAAGCAGGATGCACTTGCCAGCGAACTGGGAGAGGACTGGAACCAAAAGAAAATATCATTGCTGGAGCAAAAGGAAACTATTGAACCGGACTTATTGGAGCAAGTTGCAAAGGTGTTGAAAGTACCAGTGGAAGCGATTAAGAATTTTGATGAACAATCAGCTGTTAGTTATTTCAATACGTTTAATGACCATAGTGGCGCAGGTGCATTTTTTTCATCAACAAATCATAATTGTACATTCAATCCGATAGATAAGTGGTTGGAAGTTTTAGATGAGAATAAAAAACTGTATGAAAGATTGTTGGAAAGTGAGAAGGAGAAGGTAGAGATATTGAGAGAGAAGAAGTAATCGGCTACGAAAGACATTCTAAATCCAGCATTACATTTTTTTCTTTCACAACTCTATGAGGTGATAGCGAATATTGAGATAAGTTGTGATTTGCTTTCAGATTTTGATACTAACTTAGTTCTTTCACAACCTGTACCTTCACTAAGGTTATTGCTTATCTGTTGTGATTTGCTTTCAGATTTTGATACTAACTTAGTTCTTTCACAACTAAAAAGAATTGTAGCACATTAAAGGTAATGTTGTGATTTGCTTTCAGATTTTGATACTAACTTAGTTCTTTCACAACACAAACAGCGAAGCACAAATGGCACACTTAGTTGTGATTTGCTTTCAGATTTTGATACTAACTTAGTTCTTTCACAACTCAAATAAAATAATAACAAACGAACCAATAGTTGTGATTTGCTTTCAGATTTTGATACTAACTTAGTTCTTTCACAACTAAACGCAGACATAACAACAAAAATTCCAAGTTGTGATTTGCTTTCAGATTTTGATACTAACTTAGTTCTTTCACAACGTAATATAACTATACTATACTACAGAAACGTTGTGATTTGCTTTCAGATTTTGATACTAACTTAGTTCTTTCACAACCAATAGAAGACACACCATTTAGACTAATAGTTGTGATTTGCTTTCAGATTTTGATACTAACTTAGTTCTTTCACAACAAAAGCAAAATACTAACAAGCCCAGGAATAGTTGTGATTTGCTTTCAGATTTTGATACTAACTTAGTTCTTTCACAACTTGAAGACCTAACGACATACATAGACCCTAGTTGTGATTTGCTTTCAGATTTTGATACTAACTTAGTTCTTTCACAACCGGAGGACTAAGTAAAGAAGTAGTATTCCAGTTGTGATTTGCTTTCAGATTTTGATACTAACTTAGTTCTTTCACAACTTAGGATTAAGTGTAGATACAGATGATGATGTTGTGATTTGCTTTCAGATTTTGATACTAACTTAGTTCTTTCACAACTATTGAGAAAGTCATAAATATTTTTATTAAGTTGTGATTTGCTTTCAGATTTTGATACTAACTTAGTTCTTTCACAACGCTATTTGATAAGTCAGTAATAGTGTATGGGTTGTGATTTGCTTTCAGATTTTGATACTAACTTAGTTCTTTCACAACAAATTAATTGTTCTGCCTTATGCCAATCCTGTTGTGATTTGCTTTCAGATTTTGATACTAACTTAGTTCTTTCACAACCATCTTCAACCGTTTGATAGCCTTGTTTAAGTTGTGATTTGCTTTCAGATTTTGATACTAACTTAGTTCTTTCACAACAGTCAGTTAGATGACAGCACACTTGCTATAGTTGTGATTTGCTTTCAGATTTTGATACTAACTTAGTTCTTTCACAACTTATAGAAACATTTCAAGATGCTTCATATAGTTGTGATTTGCTTTCAGATTTTGATACTAACTTAGTTCTTTCACAACGATTACAAAGTGATGAAACAAGTGTTTCTGTTGTGATTTGCTTTCAGATTTTGATACTAACTTAGTTCTTTCACAACTTGTTTGAATTTGTGAGCCGCCAAATGAGTGTTGTGATTTGCTTTCAGATTTTGATACTAACTTAGTTCTTTCACAACAATATAAAGTTATACATAGACCTTTTACGGTTGTGATTTGCTTTCAGATTTTGATACTAACTTAGTTCTTTCACAACGCCTTTTGAGCGTAACCGGGAAAAGCCTGGTTGTGATTTGCTTTCAGATTTTGATACTAACTTAGTTCTTTCACAACTTTTTAAATAGTACTATGTTCTCTTCTCAGTTGTGATTTGCTTTCAGATTTTGATACTAACTTAGTTCTTTCACAACAAGGCAGTAAAGCAATATTGGGATATAGTTGTTGTGATTTGCTTTCAGATTTTTATACTAACTTAGTTCTTTCACAACACCCGCCCTCACCTTTCCATACATGGGTAAGTTGTGATTTGCTTTCAGATTTTGATACTAACTTAGTTCTTTCACAACGAAACACCATTTTGGCAATTTAATATTACCGTTGTGATTTGCTTTCAGATTTTGATACTAACTTAGTTCTTTCACAACAATTTTATTTGAACTGCCCTAAATGGTTGAGTTGTGATTTGCTTTCAGATTTTGATACTAACTTAGTTCTTTCACAACCTTTTTTCTCCTACTGTGATGTGATACATAGTTGTGATTTGCTTTCAGATTTTGATACTAACTTAGTTCTTTCACAACTGGCTTTCGGCATATAGTTATAGAAGAAGTGTTGTGATTTGCTTTCAGATTTTGATACTAACTTAGTTCTTTCACAACCCATTAAATGTGCATACTCTTCGGTACTCAGTTGTGATTTGCTTTCAGATTTTGATACTAACTTAGTTCTTTCACAACTGGCAATCATCTGCAGCCAGATGCTTTACAGTTGTGATTTGCTTTCAGATTTTGATACTAACTTAGTTCTTTCACAACAAACAAATGAAACATACAGAACAACAACAGTTGTGATTTGCTTTCAGATTTTGATACTAACTTAGTTCTTTCACAACAACACGTGGAAACTTCGCAATAGCAAACAAGTTGTGATTTGCTTTCAGATTTTGATACTAACTTAGTTCTTTCACAACTGTATGCAAAGTAATAACCATTGTGGTCTGGTTGTGATTTGCTTTCAGATTTTGATACTAACTTAGTTCTTTCACAACTGCCTGCCCATTACCTTCACTGTGCAGGTTGTTGTGATTTGCTTTCAGATTTTGATACTAACTTAGTTCTTTCACAACATTAGTTTACACGGTAAGCGAAGGCACTATGTTGTGATTTGCTTTCAGATTTTGATACTAACTTAGTTCTTTCACAACTGTTATCCGGTTTAGGGTCCTGCTGGTAAAGTTGTGATTTGCTTTCAGATTTTGATACTAACTTAGTTCTTTCACAACCAGGGAAATATTGCTTTAGTAAAAGGTTATGTTGTGATTTGCTTTCAGATTTTGATACTAACTTAGTTCTTTCACAACCTAAAGGAAAAGAATCTACAACAGAACCTGTTGTGATTTGCTTTCAGATTTTGATACTAACTTAGTTCTTTCACAACCCCTCTCTCATCCTCTACTTGTTGGTGTTGTTGTGATTTGCTTTCAGATTTTGATACTAACTTAGTTCTTTCACAACAATAATAGAATTACCGGTAACATCTATTGGTTGTGATTTGCTTTCAGATTTTGATACTAACTTAGTTCTTTCACAACATTCTCATATTCAAGGGGTACTGATTCTATGTTGTGATTTGCTTTCAGATTTTGATACTAACTTAGTTCTTTCACAACTATCCGCCAACTGTAGGATTGAATCCTTCGTTGTGATTTGCTTTCAGATTTTGATACTAACTTAGTTCTTTCACAACGGTAGATACGGTTGTTCACCATCACTTTTGTTGTGATTTGCTTTCAGATTTTGATACTAACTTAGTTCTTTCACAACATAGGCAGTCATTTTGATATTGACGGTATAGTTGTGATTTGCTTTCAGATTTTGATACAAACTTAGTTCTTTCACAACTTCAAGAACGCATATACGAAACATGAATTTGTTGTGATTTGCTTTCAGATTTTGATACTAACTTAGTTCTTTCACAACAGGATTGTCTTAAAACCAATCCTGTTGTGCATTTTAGCCATTTTGTGCTGAATAAAAAAAATGAAGAAAAAACTACGGCGCTATCTAAAAATTTACTAAAAAAGTTCAAGCTGTTGAGCCGTTTCCGGTACCTCAATCTGTTCTTTTCCTCTAAAAATCTCCATCATCCCAAACTGCTTATCGGTTACGCACATTATACCTACGTGCCCTTTTGCAGGTAAAATAGTTTTTACCCTTTTAATATGCACTTCGCTGTTTTCCCTGCTGCTGCAATGGCGTATGTACATGCTGAACTGGAACATCTGGAAGCCATCGTCCATAATGTTCTTGCGGAACTTTGTATAGTTCTTCCTGTCAACATTTGTTTCGGTGGGCAGATCAAAAAAAACTAAAACCCACATAATGCGGTATGCGTTTAAACGGTCAAACATAATCGGATAAGGTGTCCTACACTTTTAAAGTGTAGGACACCTTATATCAGTTCAGGATATAATATTTTTTTTGTCCCGGTCTCAAAGCATTTTGCCAAGGAAGCAGTTGTTCTCTGCACGGCATTCATCAGCGGGCTTTTTTGCCCTTCAATGGTAACATCCATTCCTGCAATTTCCAGCAATTGTTTTTTCATGACAGGTGTCATCTCCAAAAAATTTCCGTTCATAGTAATTATATGGCAAACCACTTTATCAACAAAAGGCCTGTAAGGCTCCATAACATCATCTGCCAGGCAATAAGCATTGTATTGGTTTCTGTGATGTATCCCAAGTGTTGGCAATAGCCCTGAGCTTACGAGGCTTCTGGCCACAATTGCACGCAAAATTGCATAGCCGTAATTCAATAAATTATTTGGAGGAGGACCATATCTTTCTCTTCTGAACTGCAGAAATTCAGGGAAGATATTTTTCCAGTAGTACACTGCTGCTCTTGCTTCGCAATTATCACTGTCGCCGCTTTTAACGCATGCCGCAAGATTGAGCATGTATTTATTCTCAATTCTTTCCTGTTGTAAAAGTGCTGCCTGGTTGGTAATTTTTGCAGCAATTGTTTGCTGCCACAATTGTTTTTTTAATGGGAGAGATGCTTCTATCTGTGCTTTAAATTTCTGGCTTTGCAATGTATGCCCGTCAAGCGTTAGCTGCAAGCCAACCGGATGGTGTGTATTGTCGCAGGTGATAATGGCGGTATTATTTGCCAGCAACTTTGCCAGCACAGCCTGTGTTATAGTTATCTGCTGGTGATCTAAAATTAAAATACCAATATCTTCGATGGGCGCTGATTTAATTTCGCCTGTCTCCTGTAATTCAATAACTAATTGCTCATCTTTGGTTTTAAGATAAGCAGGATTACCAAAGTATAGGGTGCGTTTAATCATTTTAAAACATATAATGCGTTACACATTTTGCGTAATACAATTTGTGTAATTATGAGAAAAATTTCAGCTGCCCGGATATAATCCTTCTCCTGTTTCCTGTAATTCAAAACCCAGTTGCTCATCTTTTGTTTTTAGATAAGCAGGATTACTGGAGTATAGAGTACATTTAATCATTAAGCAGGTTTGATATTTCCTAAACGATCAACCTTCAATTTGATACAATTATCCTTTATTGAAATACCATTTACTTTTTCATAGCAATTTTGGCTTCCGAATTCAATTTTATTAACTAATACATTTGCAATGTCATGCTTTAAAAAATAAATCTGTTTTCTACTAAATTTTACCACTGTGTAAATGTTTATTGCTCTTGTAATTTTATCATTCCAAAACTCATGATAATTTACAGCTTCCGTATCTAAAACCATATTTTCACCTTTCAGTGGCAAGTAGACAATATCATTTTGTTTTAGTAGGAACAAGAATTTTGAATATGGATTCTTTTCTTCAAAATATCCTTGAATAATAGAAGGGATATTTACAACTCCATTTTTAAAGGCATGATTAACTACTTTGGTGGCATGAAATAAACTTATTTCATCAAAATGTCTTTTCCCATCTCTTTCTAATACAGCAAATGCATAATTACTTCCTGTGGAAACCAAAAGCTTATCGTTATAACTTTTTGCCCTCAATAATGGAAGCAATGATAAATCCATCTCTTCCTCTTCATTTGTAAATGTTGCATTTAGTTTAATAGAGGTAACAGGTTTAAATTTTTCACCATTATTTTTATTTAAAAATTTTTCTTCTAAATGCTTATTAAATTCCCGTAATCCTTCATCAGAAAATGCTTCCATAAAATCTCCGGTTCTATCTACATGTGAGATAATTTCTTTTTTTAATGATTCATCAATTATTCTTTCCAGAATATCATTGAAGATTAAATCTGTGTTCTTTCTATTGGATAATTTAGACAGTTTATAATTTTCTGATTGACTTTTGTAATAAATTTTGAAACCATAAATTGGTACTTTTCTATCCTTATTTAATTCATTAATTCCCTCTGCAGAGAAAGCCTCTACTTTATTTCTCTGATATTTTTCTTCAAAATGTTTTTTTATTGCTGCTTTGATTAATGGGTCAATGATTTTTTCAATTGTCTTCTCTGTTGCAAATTGTTTTCCAGCCAACTTACTTAATTTTATTTTGTAGGATTCTTTACCAACGCTTAATCCATATAGAGTAGCATCATGTAATTTTCCCCTAATCCTGAGCATATCTTTTTTTCCTGCATCTTCACCTTTTTGTATTTTTTGAATAAGTAATTTTTCTTTTTGTTTATGAGACACAATAATTTTTTCCAATGCATCTTTCGCTTCAATAGGAAACTGTGGCCAGGGAAGATCGAAATTTCTAAAGCCTTTAATTTCCTCGAGAATTACATCCCTTCTATCTTTAGCCATATTCACAAATGCTTCTATTAATTCTTCATCACTACCTTCAAAATCTTTAAGAAATTCATCTTTATGTTTTTTGAGCCAATCTTGTAAAGTCTTGTTTAAATTGTTTAAGCGGCGGATATGATATTGTTCAGTACAAGCCACTATTAAAGCATCCATTGCATGATGGCGGTGGTCCATTCGTTTACTCCATTTTATGTCATTCCTTTTTTCTTCGCTAACTAATAATCTTGCACTTTCCAATCTTGTTTTTGTTAATTCTTTAAATTTATCAGTGAGTCCCCAATGGTGACGTAAATAATCTGTAACTCCACCAGTAGTTGTTCTTACATTATCACTTCCTACAATTTTTGAAAGTTCTTCTCTTACTTTTGTTGCGATGTATTGGGTATCTTTTAATTGTCTTGCAATTGGGTCTTCAGGTATTTTTGTTGCCAAAAGATTCTTTCGCTTCTTCCCATAAAATTTTTCATTAACAAGGTTGGTAAAGTTTTCCTTTGAAAGTAATTTTTCTGTTACAGAACCATTTTCAAAATATTCCCACGCTGTTCTATTGCCTTTGTCAATGTTTACGCTTCTTTCACAAACCACTTTATTGGTTAATGAATCATCAAAGTATCTTGATTTGGGAATTATGTGATCGATGTCATACAATCCTTTATCAAATAATTTGCTTAAAGGAATTGGCTGACCTGTATAAGGGGAAATACATTTTTGTTCTTCCCATAAACGCATTTTTTCTATTTCTGCATGCGAAGGCTCTTTCGCAGATGCTGGTGAAGGAAAGGGTTCGGTTGCCTGCATACTCCATAATCTGTAACGCTCCACATTTCCTAAAGATGTTTCTTTATTTAATTCAATTAGCCGTTGTTTTACTCTCTCATTACTCTTCCTATTCTTTTCATTTGCTTCTGTTATCTTTTTTCTTTCATCCAGACTGTTCTTCAATTCTCTTGCTAATTCAACTCGTATTTCAGTTGGTTTCTCGCCATCTTGTTTCCAGATTTCCTTTACCATTGCAAGCGTTTCATTTATAACCTGCTCGGCTAAAGGGTTACGTAATTGGCCAATAGGTATGGGTTTTATATCTTTAAATGATAAAACATCTTTTCCGGTAAAGCTTTGAGCAGTATGCTTTCCATAAACTAGTATTGTAGCATAACTGCTCATCATACCTCCGTGAACAAGTAATTCCTCTTGGTTAATCTCCAGATGTTCCTGCGCTGATTTTAGAAAAGGATCTTCGTGGCTTTCATTAATTACTTTTTCAATATTTGAATGAATACTTTCAGAAAGCTTTTCATTAAAATAAATTCCTGCCTTCATTAATGGCAATATGTTTTCAATTGCTTTTAGAGATAATGATGCATAGTTTCTGGCGAACTTTATTTTAGCAAAGCGAATAATTAATTTATCAATATTCTCTACTTCACCACAATTTGTTATGATAAACTGTTTAATTGTTTTGCATCTTTCACTATTCAAATCATATTCATTTCCTTTTGCATTATATAGTATATTCCAAAATGCAATTAAGTTTTTTTTGTCATTGAGATTTAGCTTGTCAAACCATTCTCCTAATTGTTTTTTAAGAAATAATAATGTTTCATTGCCTTTCAGTTTACCTTCTCTGTGTATGCCATTTAAAAAACTCTTATTTTTTATAATTGTTCCTTCTTTTTCCAGCTTGGTATAAAAGCCTTTTCCTGATACTTCTTTTTTCTTGTTTAATTCATCAAACAAATATTGCTTTAACCCTGCTTTTAATAACACATCACTATAGGCAAATTTTGGTTCCCCATTTTTTTTAATTCCAATTTCGGTTTTAGTATTAATTGATAGTTTATTTATTTGTTCCCAAATTTTAAATTCTTGAAACACAGGATGACTTTTAGGAATAACTTTATCGTCTTTTTCAAATCTGCAAAATCCGATTAAATCACTTTGATCTTTTAATTCCCTTTGATAGTAAATAATCTGGTCCTTAATTAAATATTTCAATCCTTTTTCTTTTGCTGTTTCTTGAAGTTCAATTTGTTTAAATTTTGGATTGTCCCCTGGAAATATGAATTCAACAAGTTTTTGTAACAGTTCTTTATTTTCAACTAAATCTTTAAATTCTGAATTATGATTAAGTTGAGTTTGCCAAATTGCGTCAAGTTCTGACTGGTAGCGTTTTCTTAAAATAACCTTGTTTCTAAGCCTGTAATTTTTGTCCTCTGTAAGTTTTGTTAAAAAGTATTCGCTTAAAAAAGCCTGACTGCATTTTTTTTCTGATAGGTGATCTAATTCTTCTTCTAATTCTTCCATGGCTTTTCGCCAGTTAGTTTTTACAGGCAAAGAAAAATTTATAGAAGTAGTTTTCCCTTTCTTGTCTCTTCTGATGATAATTTGCAACTCTAATTCACTATCTTTTTTTAAAGTATTCAAAACCGTTTCACCTTCTAAAGTTTCATCGTCCAAACTAACCTTAACAATATAAACTTCTTTCCCTTTTTTCTTAGTTGGTTGCAGAATTGGGTCAGAAATAATCTTTACTTGCTGAATTATTTTTTCATATTTTAAAATTTCAGCTTCATCTTTTTCAGAATTTTCCTCTTTCATTTCTTTATCATCTTCTTCATCATTTCCGCCACCAGCATAGCCTCTTAGTTGATTATAAGAAAATATCAATTTCCCTAATTCAGTTAATTCAATTTTTTCTGTAAGTGCTTTAACTTTTAATTCAATTAATTCCTTTGCAGTTAATTGCTCACTACCTTTTTTTATCGGGAGTAAATTTATTTTTTGAATTTTAGTTGGATTGTCAAAGGAGCCAGAAAACTGAAACTGTTTTGGCAACATTGAAAGTTGTTGAAGAACATACAATAACTTATTCCTTCTTGCTTTATATCTTTTGCCCATTCTTCTAATACTTCTTGCAGTACGCCGGTCAGCATTTTTAGTTTGAGGATTACCCTTTTCAAAATTTAATACTTCGGCTCCCATTGGAATTATTCTGCTTCCAATTGCTTGTATTGAATTGTTTTTAACTAAAGCCCATCCTATAGAATTCGTTCCGATATCCAGACCGAGAATTTTTTTCATATTTAGAAATTATGTTTTATATTTATATTCAATCTGAATGCAAATCACAATAAGGATTATTCCGATGTGAATTTTATTAAAGCGGCGCAAGTCGCTTTTTTTATTCCTTAAACTTTACTGCTTTTTGTTTTTCTGGAGGATTTAGCTTGGTAATGTGTTCTTAGAAGAATTATTAACAATTTAAAATACTTTATCTATATAAAAAAAATATTTGTTTTTGTAATGATTTCTAGATTGCTCCCCCAGCGGTGTTTTCATTTCCAATAATTACAAACCGATCCCGACTTTAGATATATATACCCCATTATGGGGTAAATCATACAGAAACTGCTTTAATTGCAAAGCATATTTTATTTTGTGATGACTATTTAATAGAATTGATTTAAGAATACCATTATTCTTAAATCAATAAGAAGAAAAGCAGCCCATTAATGCCAAATTATTTTTTAAACCGTATAAGTAAAAATACCAGGTTATTTGTTGTTCTTACTTTTAGTTGTTTAAAGCTTGCATCTCAAAATCTTCTAATTCATAACTACAACGTAGATGAAGGATTGATACAATCGCAGGTAAACGCATTTTGCCAGGATGCAGATGGATATACCTGGATCGGAACCTATGGAGGATTGTCGCGTTTTGATGGGTCTGCCTTCACCAATTTCTCAACAGCAGACGGATTGCCGGATAATTATATTTCTGCTTTAACAATAGACCACGAGGGGGCACTATGGTGTGGTACCGCAAATGGTTTAAGCCGTTATAATGGAAAAAAAATTACCAACTATTTTTTCTCAAAAGATCCGGCAAAGAATTATGTCACGGGCATGGCTCTTCACCCGGATGGAACAATATGGTGTATAGCATCGCAGCATATTTATGAAATAAAAAATAATAAAGCGGTTGAATTTTCACCGTCCCCGCATATTGGAAATCTTAATCACATCTATGTAAATTATAATGGTAACGTTTGTATAACAGCAACACAGGGGACATTATATGAATTGAGATATGGCAAATGGGAGCCGGAATCTATTAATGGTATAAGCCAAAACAGTTTAACTATATACAACCTTTATATTGAAGGTGACAGGACATGGTTTTGTACCAATAAAGGATTGTATTATAAAGAGGGGAACCATCCTGTTTTAGCTTACGAACAGTTTGGCTTTAATAAAATATTTTCAAATACTGTTACTGATATAAAAAAAACAAGGGCCGGGGTTTACTGGATAGCAACTGAAAATGGAGTGTATACGATCGACAAAAAAGGCCTGCATCATTACACTAAAAGCAATGGCATTACTTTAAGTAAAATAAGCACATTATTTATTGACAGGGAAGATAATACATGGATCGGCTCCGCCGGTGGCGAGGGATTTTTTTTGTATACAAATGCACCATTTAAAAATATTAATGAGTTTAACGGTCTTTCCTCTAATAACATCCGGGGAATAGGAAAAGATGCTTCAGGAACTATCTGGATCGCTACCTATGGAGGAGGGTTACATTATATTAAAAAAGATAAGATCAATACATTTCCTATTGTTGTTGACAGACATACATCTACCAATATAAATACCCTGCTTGTAAAAGACAATGACATCTGGATTGCGCTGGATGGTAAAGGATTAATTAAATATAACGGCACCTCGCTGGTCCATTTTCTTCCTTCCAACAGCCTGTTGCCATCAAAATACATTTTTAGTTTATATGCAGATTCTCAAAAAAGGATATGGATCGGATCGGGAGAAGGGGTAGCTGTATATTCTGACGGGCAAATAAAAAAACCTGATCATTCAAATAATGCTGCATTTTCTTTTGAAGAAATAGGAAAGGATAGCCTATTAATCGGGAATATGTTTGGGCTACAGTTAATGCACAATTATAAATTGGCTGATATTCCTTCCAATCACCCGGTACTAAAAAAAGCGATTGTTTATTGTTTCCTTAAAGCGGAGAATAAACTTTGGCTGGGTACAGACAATAACGGGATCCTGATATGGGATATTAAAACGGATAGCTTACAGGCTTTAACTACAAAGAATGGAATGTCAACAAACCTGGTTTACAGTTTAGTAAAGGGACCGGATGGATTAATATATGCAGGAACAGGCAGAGGGGTACATGCTATATCAGCCGGTACAGATGGGTATAAAATAAAAGTATTTAATAAAAGCGATGGACTTCCTGCACTTGAATGTAACAGGCAGGCTATTTTTTTAAATGATGACAGTACAATATGGTTCGGCACTTCCAAGGGCATTTTTCTATTCAACCCTTTCAGGCAGGAAGTACCTCATGTACAACTAAAACCGGTAATGCAAAGTGTTGAACTATTTTCGAAACCTATTGTGCGATCAAAATATGCCGACAGTGCAGACCAATGGAATCATGTTCCATGGCTGCTGCGGCTACCCTATAATCAAAACAATCTTTCGTTTTATTTTAAAGCGATCTCTTTTGCCAATAATGAAAGGATCAGTTATCAATATTACATAGATGGCCTGGAACAAACATGGTCGGCTCCATCAACATTAAATTTTGCATCTTATAATTCTCTTCCTCCCGGAAGCTATGTTCTCAAAGTAAGAGCTTTGCTAAACGGGATACCATCAGGCCATATCCTGGAATATCCATTTGAAATAAAAGCACCTTTTTATGCTACCGTTTATTTTAAAGCTGCAATTATCATCCTGTTGATCTCGCTGGGTTTTTTTATTCAATTTACCCGTAATATATACCAGCGCAGAAAATTACTGCAGCTGGAAAATATAAGAAAGGAGGAACAAAAAAGCCTGAAGCAGAGAATGGCTGAGGATTTTCATGATGAAATGGGAAATAAAATAACCCGGATAAATTTATTAACTGAAGTTTTAAAGACAAAAGAAGCCACCTCCCAGTCTACAAATATTATTTTAGATCAAATAAAGGATAATGCCGGTGAATTATATACCGGAACGAATGATATTATATGGTCATTAAATGTTGAGAGTGATAATTTATTTGATACGATGGAGAGATTGTTACAATTTGCCAGGCAGTTGTTTGAAGATTCTTCCATATTATTTTCCTATACAGGCCTGGCACCCGGATTAGAAAAAATAAAATTGTCTTCCGAACAAAGAAGAAACATCATGATGATACTTAAAGAAGCCCTGAATAATTCATTGAAGCATTCGGGTGCCCATTATGTAAAGCTTGAAATTGCATCTGAAAAAAATATAATCGTAATGCTTACTGATGATGGGACAGGGTTTGAGATTACAACAACTAAAAAAGGTCATGGGATAGAAAATATGAAAAGAAGAGCAGAAAGAATAAATGCAGGGCTGGTTATAAACTCAAAAAAAAACGGGGGAACATCAATAAAATTAACTTTAACTCTATGAACAGTGTAAGGGTTTGTATAATAGAAGATGATGAGTTAATAAGAGACAGTTACGCATTCCTGATAGAGAAAAAAAGCACACATAAAATAATCGGCATGTATGTAGATTATGAGGAAGCAGAAAAAGATCTTTATGAATTACACCCGGATGTTATTTTGCTCGATATAGAACTCCCGGGGAAAAATGGGATTGATGCAATACCATCTATAAAAAAGATCTTGCCCGATACGTTTATTATTATTCTTTCAGTATTTGAAACTGAGGATCTAATTTTAAAAGCGTTGAGAAACGGTGCATCCGGTTACCTGACAAAGAATAGTCCTTCAGAAAAAATTATCAGTGCCATAGAAGAAGTGATGGAAGGTGGCGGCCCTATGAGTTCTTCAGTAGCATCGCTGGTTATTAAAGCGTTTCAAAAAAATAATAATTCCCCGCTCAGTAAAAGGGAAATAGAAATATTAGAAAACTTTGCTGCCGGTAAGAGCCGCAAAAGAATAGCTGAAGAAATGTTTATAGATACTGAAACTGTAAAAACACATTTGCGCAATATTTATTTCAAACTGGATGTGCATTCAAAAGCAGATGCTATCCAAATAGCCAGGTCAAAAAAATTTATATAATCCTCCACATTTTCCCCCATTTTGGGGTAGACAGCTCATGGCCTGATTTAATAATTTCACCCTTTATAACCGGATCAATTCCCGCTGGAATCCTTCCTCCTTAATATCATAACTGCAACAACTGTATATGAAAAACATTCTTCGCTGTGCATACATAACCTTTTTGTCTGCATTTACATTAGCATCGTCTGCTCAAACTTCAATTACATCAGGAACGATAACGCAGACATTTGATGCTATGAACGCAACTTTAAATCTTCCCACAAACTGGAAGATGAGCGCCGCAGGTACAGGCACATCAACCCTTGCGTGGCTGGATGGAACAAATGTTACCACAACGTCCTTTGCTGCAAACTCCGGTACGCCAACAACAGGCGGAAGATATAACTGGGGAACAACAGCAGGAACCGACAGGGCGATAGGTTTTATCGCTGATGCTTCGTACAACAGCCCGAATGCTATCATGGCTTTTTACAGGAATACTTCCGGAGCAACCATACAATCTTTTACTGTTGCATTTAATATTGAGCGTTACAAAACAGATGTGTCTACCTGTTCAGTTTCATTTTATACTTCAAGTGATGGCATAACCTGGCAGGCACAGCCTTTGGGAGATATTGGTACAAGTGCTTTTGTCCCGGCAGCCGTATCTTATTCTTTCGGCAGCCCGACAACTGTTGCAAGATCACTCACTTTTAACAGTGCCAACCTTGCCAATAATGGTAATCTTTATTTTAAATGGGTTTTTGTAAATACGGGCAGCACAACATCACAGGGACTTGGATTAGATGATGTGGCAGTAACAGTAAACACAGCAACCATTACTGCAAGTTTGGGAGACATACTTACCGATGCCAATACCAATGGTACTGCAAATCCCGGCGAAGTAATAACCTACCAGGATACAATAAAGAATACAGGAACTGCCAATGCACTTTCTGTTGTTGTTGCAGATACTACTGCACCAACCGGCAGCACAAAAGTTATTGCAAGCACTAAAACTTCTGCAGTGGCAGTTGATGATAATTATACTGCTTCGTACAATACACAGTTAACCGGGCAAAATGTATTGACCAATGATTTTGGTTTTCCATTGCCGCAGGTTATTACTTATGGTACAACCGCAAGCGGTGGTGTAACAACATCAGCAGGCGGAACAGGAGCAACAGATAACGGCGGAACAATTGTTATCACTGGAGGTGGTGCAATAACGTATACACCACCGACTAATTTTACAGGCGTTGATAAATTTAAATACATCGCAGGCACAGGTGTTGGATTGCCAAACAATGATGCGACAGTAAGCATTACAGTGAATGCCGCAGGTATTACATTTACTTCGGCACATACTGATCCATTATGCAATGGCGGCGCAACAGGAACTATTACCATAACCGCATCCGGGGGATCAGGCACTTATTTGTATTCAAAAGATAACGGCACTAATTATCAAACATCAAATGTATTCACCGGTCTTGCAGCAGGCACTTATAACCAGCTTATGGTTAAAGATGCAATAACAGGATCAACATCATCAACAGGATCTGAAACATTGACCAATCCTGTAGCGGTAACTTTTACATTTACCAAAACAGATATTACCTGCAACAATGCAAACAACGGAACCATAACATTTAATACAACAACAGGAGGAACTTCTCCATACACATATTCTATTGCAGGTACAGGTGGTACTTTCCAGAGTGGAACCGGTTTTACAGCGCTTACAGCAGCGGCCTATACGCTTGTTGCAAAAGATAATAATGGTTGCAATTCTGCAACAACTTCATCAACAGTTGTTAACCCTGCAGTAGTAACTGTAAGCGGTACTACGCCTGTTGCCCTTACCTATAATACGGCTATGTCAACCGTTACCTATACAAAATCAGGCGGTACGGGTACACTTACTTTTTCCCAGACAGGTACCTTACCAACAGGGGTTACTTTTACTGCCGGTGCAGGAACACTCACAGGCACACCAACACAAACAGGATCTTTCCCCATAACCATTATTGCAACAGATGCAAACGGCTGCACAGGGAATTTATCTGTGACAATTACTGTTGCACCCAAGCTCACTAACGACAGTTACAATGCTGTAGGAAATACGCAACTGGCAGCGGATGGCCATTCATCACCAACAACTCCTTTTACAACAAGTGCAACAAATATTTTAACTAATGACCAGGCTGATGTGACGCCCACAGTAACTGCCGGCACTTTTGCAACTACCAATGGAGGAAGCATAACCATTGATGCTGCAGGTAAGTTCACATACACCCCGCTCAATGGAAGCACTGCTGCTGACAGTTATATATATACTGCAACAGCAAATGGCATATCTGCAACCGCTACTATCAACTTTACTGTAGCGGGTATGATCTGGTATGTAAACAATACTTACGCAGGCGGCAACGGTGCAGCAAACGGAAGTTCACACAGGCCCTATACAACTGTAAATGCGGCGGAGTCTGCATCAGCAATAAATCAAATAATTTATGTTCATACCGGTACAGGAAATACAACAGGTGATGCATTATTAAAATCAGGTCAGACATTGCGTGGTGCAGGCTCTGCTCTTTCTGTTGGTGCATTAACAATCGGAGCCGGAACAAAGCCAACTCTTACCGGAATGATAACACTTGCCAACAGCGTTACGGTTGATGGATTTGATATGAGTACAGGAGCAACAACAGCATTCACCAATGCAGGCGCAACTGTTACAGGTGTTACCGTAAATGTTGGCAGCGTTACTACAACATCAGGCACAGGGATCACCCTTACCGGTACAGGAAACAGTGTTACTATCACACTTGCATCCTTAACTACTGGAAGTGCACCTAATGCAGTTAATTTAACCAATACTGCAGGCACTGTTACAATAAATGGCGGTACTATCACAGGCGGTGCAGGTGCTGCATTTAATATAAGCGGAGGAACCGTTTCGCTAACTTACAGCGGCTCTGCCTCGCAGGGTACAGCATCACAGCCACTGGTAAGTGTTTCAGGGGGACATGCAACAGGAACTATTACATTTAATACAGGAACATTAGCTGCCACCAGCGGTATAGGATTATTATTTAGCAATGCAGACGGCACTTATAATTTTAACGGCACAACAACCCTAAGTAACAGTGGCGGCGGTGATGCAGGTATTGATATTAATACAGGATCAGGGGGCACATTTAATTTTTCTTCAGGCACTTCAATTACTGATCCTACAAATGAAGTTATAAAGATAGATGCAGGAACAGCTACTGTAACCTACAGCGGTACATTTAGTAAGACCAATGCAGCAGCAGGAATTATCGGAATTCTTATTTCAAATAATACCGGTGGAACTATTACGATAAATGGATCAGGTACGAAAACATTAACTACTTCAACAGGGAATGCGATCAGCCTCACAAGTAATACAGGTACAACAATAAATTTCAGCGGGAATAATTTATTGCTTACAGCTACAACAGGCACCGGCTTTAATGCCACAGGCGGAGGAACTGTAAACGTAACCGGCACCGGAAATAACATCACAACCACCGGGGGTACAGCACTTAACTGGAACGGTGTTACAGGAACATCAACAGAATTATTTAATAATATCAGCTCCACCACAGGTGGCGGCGTTGCTATTGCAGGCAGCAGCGCAACCAGCTTCACTTTTAATGATGTGGTTTCAACAACCGGTACTGCCGTCAGCATCAATACAGCTACCGGCGCATTTAGTTTTCACAAGATCAGTTCCAATGGGGCTGCTAAAGGTATAATTGTAAATGCACTAACAGGAAGCGGTAGTTTTAATATTACCGGTACAGGCGGCACAGGATCGTGTGATGCAACGCATATTGGTGCAGGGGATTGTGCAGGCGGTACAATTCAAGGCTCTACAAGTCGTGGCGCAGAATTTACCAATGCCAATAACATCACTCTTAAGAATATGTATTTCAAAGGCAATGGTATTACCGCAGTTGCATGTGTGGATGATGTTGGCAGCGGTTCCAATGTAGCATGTAACGCTGCCATACATGTGACCAGCTCGAACACAGTAATCCTTGATCACATCTACGTAGATGGCACCGGGTCGAATGATATGGGCATCCTGGGGAATGCGGTTAGCGCTCTGACGGCCACGAATGTTGAAGTGGCGAACTTCACCAATATTGCAAAGGTCCCGGTTGTTCTGCAGAACCTGAGTGGCACTTGTCCATTTACGAGCCTCAACGTTCACAACAACAATACAATACATACCGTATTTGTCACGCAGAACACAGGTACATCGAATATCACATTTACCAGCCCCGTTCTCACCAACAACAACGGTACAAATAATCCCGACCAGCTCCAGGTGGATGCATACAGTTCGGCTAATGTTACCGTCGCCGCGACCAATGTAAACATCAGCTCAAACTCCATCAATACGGGCAACGGCGTCTCGTTCCAGGCCAGCAGTGGTTCGACGATGAACGCTACTCTCAATGGAGGCACCGTGACAGGCACTAACGGCATCCTGATGCAGGAAACCGGTAACAATACAGCTTTCACATTCACCGTCACCGGTCTGACAGCAGTCAGCACCCACAACCTTGGTTCCAATGCCATTACGGTTGGTAAAGGCAATGGCACAAATGCCACCTTCAATGGCACCGTCACCAACAATGTGATCACCAGTGCAACCTGCGGCGGCGGTTGCGCCGGGATCAAAGTTGCGTCGTTCGGGGTGAGCGGTGCATCCACCGTTAATGTGTCAGGCAATAATATCTCCGGGGTGGATGCACAAGGCATTTGGGTAGTAGGCGGCCAGGGTAGTAGCTCCCTGACTGCAACGATACAAAATAATAACATCCACAATCCTGTTGCAGGTAATACATCCTATGCGATTGATGCCTATCCCGGAACCCAGAGCGGTGATGCGGTCTGCTTTGCACTTAATCTCGGCGATATGTCAAGCGGGCATTCAGTTTCTGGCAACAGGAACCTGATCACCGGCTCGTGGCAGAGTGGTGGTAATCCTATCGAGATAGGCATCTTCAACAACAGTATATTTAAGTTGCTCAATTATCCAACCCCGAATACAAACGATGCAAATGCAGCTGCATGGGTTGCTGCCAGTAATGGCGGACTGGGAACAGACGCATTCCACCTTGGGCCGAACCAGTTTACTGCCGGTTCTGCCTGTCCTTTATTATTCGCCAGGGGAGGTGTAGGATCATCCGGCCATTTTATAAATACATCAGCAAATTCATCATATTCAATAACTGAAAAACAACTTCAATCAGTTGTTGATGGAGCATTGGTGATATGGCAAAAGCTTGGGTTAAATGATACACAAATGAAACAACTCCGGCACATACAGTTCAGTATAGGAAAAACAGCACCAGGTGAATTAGGAAACAAATCTGATCATGGTATTGTAATAAGTATCAATGCAGATGGCAAAGGATGGTTTACCGGAGCCGGGTATTCCAATTCCCTGTTCCCGAACAGGATCACGGCGAATAAATTTATAACATCTTCCCACATGTTACCAGCCGGCCATGTTGATCTGCTTAGTTGTATACTTCATGAAATGGGGCATGTATTAGGCTTAAAGGATCTCAAAGAAAAAATATTCAGCAATGATTTTATGTATGCTTATCTGACTGTTGGTGAAAGAAGGATACCCACAAAAAAAACTGTAAAAAAAATATCCAGGGAAAGGATGCCATAAAAAACAAAGACCGGTTTTAATACAATCATTAAAGTATCAATATGAAATATACATCTCTTAAAAAATTTTTTGCCATTGCTGCTTTAGCTTTTATGTGCAGTAATTCCTTTGCGCAAAATTTAAATATACCAACACTGCCTGCAGGGGACAGCATAATTGTTATCAGCAGCGTTACTATTAATAATCCTTTTACCAATGTTCCTTCGCAGTTAAGCAAGCAGCATACAATAAGCGGTACTAACTTTAGTACTGTTGTAAGTAACGATCCAAAAACGGCTGCTGCCAATGATGCAACAATAACTGCTGTGGTAGCGGTTACAGGCTCTGATCTTTCCATAACAAAAACTGATAGTCCTGATCCTGTTGTTGCAGGTAATAATCTTACTTATACAATTACGCTAAGTAATCTTGATGCTACAACACCGGCAGCAACGGTTTCTGTTTCAGATGTTTTGCCTGCAGGGGTAACGTTTGTATCATTAACAACTCCCGGCGGATGGAGTGCTACAACTCCTGCAGTTGGCGGCACAGGTACAGTAACTATCACCAGGGCTTCTCTTGCCAACAGTGATGGGTTACAAACATTCACGCTTGTTGTTAATGTAGATGCGGCCACTGCTAATGGTACTGTTATTTCAAACACAGCAAACGTAACCACTACAACAACCGAAAGCAACAGCGCAAACAATACAGCTACTGCAACAACAACAGTATCGGCACCTACATCTGATCTGGCTATTGGTGTAACCGATAGTCCTGATCCTGTTGTAGCAGGCAATAATCTTACCTATACAATTACGCTCAGTAATCTTGATGTAACAACAGCGGCACAAACAGTTTCTGTTGGTGATGTTCTGCCAACAGGTACAACATTTGTTTCATTGTCAGCACCGGCAGGGTGGAGTGCTACAACACCGGCGGCTGGAGGAACAGGCACAGTGACTATTACCAAGTCTTCATTGACCAATGCTGAGGGAATACAAACATTTACGCTTGTTGTTAATGTAAATAGTGGTGTGGCAAACGGTACTGTTATTTCAAATACTGCTAACGTAACCACAACAACGGGTGAAAGCAACAGCGCAAATAATACAGCTACAGCAACAACTACAGTTACTGTGGCTTCCAATGCTTCTGATTATTACAGAACAAAAGCAAGCGGCAACTGGAACAGCACAGCTACATGGGAAAGCTCACCTGATAATACTACATGGTCTGCTGCAACACTTACTCCTGATCTTAATGCCAATACAATTACTATTTTAAATACACACACTGTAACTGTTACAGCAAACCTTACCACAGATCAGACAACAGTTAATTCGGGTGGCGCTGTAATTGTAAATCCAAATATTGTATTAACAATAAATGATGGTACAGGTACAGATATAGCAGTGGCAGGCGGTGGCAGCTTTACATTAAAATCAACAGCAACAGGTGCAGCTATCATCGGTAATTCTGCAGGCACTGTTTCAGGCAACTTCAATGTTGAGCGTTTTATAAGTTCAGCTTTTGCAAGAAGTGCATGGAGATTATTAACTGCACCATTACGATCAACAACAACCAATGCTACTATATTTAATACATGGCAAAATAGTGCCGTTAATACTGCAGGAAGAGGAACACTTGTTACCGGGCCGGCCTACAATGGAACCAATGGCCTTGATGCAACATCATTCAGACCAAGTATGCAATGGTTTGACGGTACAAACCTTCAACCGGTAGTTACAACCAATACTGCATCAACAACACCATTATTTACAACAGCTGCTTCAGCTGCCAATAACAGTTATTTTATTTTTATTCGTGGTGATAGAAATACTGCAGTCGGTTCAGCAGGTACAACAACGCTTTCAGCAACAGGAAGCCTTCAGTCAGGTGATCAGACATTTACTACCAATGCTGTTGCGAACCAGTTTTCATTGATAGGAAATCCATATGCATCACCGGTTGATCTAGATCTGTTCAGGCAGAACAACACTACCTCAAATATCAAATCAACTTATTATTATTGGGATCCATATATCTCCGGAGATTATGGTGTTGGCGGCTATGTAACGGTAAGCTACGATGGCACCGGTTCATCTTATACTATTACACCTGCATCCGCAGATCATACAAGATACCTGCAAAGCGGACAGGCAATGTTTGTACAAACTACCAACCCTGCAGTCGGCACTGCGGCAGTAACATTTAAGGAAACACAAAAAAGTACGAACAATATAAATAATGTGTTCCGCACAACATCAGGTAATATCGAAGGCCTGGGTATAAACCTTAATGTACTTTCTTCAGGAACTCCTGTATTGTTAGATGGCATTGTTGCTAAATTTGATAACAGTTATTCTGCAGCAGTAGATAATTATGATGCTGCCAAGTTTTATAATGTTGGAGAAAGTATTGCATTTATAAGAGACAATAAATCGTTTAGTATTGAGCGCAGGCCATTACCAAAAGCTGATGATGTTTTATTTTTAAACCTTGCTAACTTAACAGCAGGCAGAGATTACCAGTTTGAATTTGCACCTGATTTTAATGCGCCTCCGTTCACAGCATATTTAAAAGACAATTATTTAAATACCACCACATCAATTGATGTAAATGCAAACAGCAAAGTAAACTTTACAATAACCAATGATGCAGCTTCTACAGGCGCCAACAGGTTTAGTATAATGTTCTCAAAACCTCCGGCAGTTGTATCCGGTAATTCTTTAATTAGTATATATCCTAATCCTGTAACAGATGGCATTATCACTTTACAGTTCAGCAATATGCCGCAGGGAAATTACAACGTAAGAGTAGTGAACAATCTTGGACAAACAATTTTGACAAGACAGATCAATCATGCTGCAGGCAGCAATACAGAAACAATACAATTGGATAAAGGAGTAAAAGGTGTTTATCATATAGAAGTAATTAAACCTGATGCATCTAAGTTCTCAACTAAAATCATTGCTTATTAAAATTTAAAGAATGAAAAAATATGTAAGGTGGGGAATTAAATTATTATCAGTGACAATAGTTTTGTGTTTACCTTTTACAGGCATGGCACAGCCAGGCCCGGGTTGTGATCCGGCTGTTGACCCAGCCTGCGTGCCTATTGATGGAGGATTAAGCTTTTTGATTGCCGCCGGGGTTGGATATGGAATTAAAAAAGTAAGAGACAGCAGAAAAAAGAAAATGTAATACAGCACCCCGAAAATGTTTCGGTTCATGAGACACGAACCGGGAGTTGGAATATTTCAGTGGGCTTTACATCACAAGGACATACATCAAAGTTTGCAACAACCGGGTAATATGCATTTGCCAACTCCATCAGCATCTACAGGCTGGCAGGAAGCAGGGGTTATTAATTCTTTGTCCTGGCAATCGGGTACGCCATCACCATCTGAATCTTTAAGTAAACCACGGGCATCAACTTTGCATCCCCCAGTTAAAGTTTGAAGCGTGAATTTTAATCCCTCAACTACATCTCCCTCTTTATTAGGTAAAATAGTAAAAGATAAAACCGGTGAGGAAACCATTTGCAATTTTTTTAATTGTTCTGCATCAACCTGGGCCGTGTACTTGCCCGGTGCAAATCCCAAAAAATTAAAATAGCCATCTGCTTCTGTAAGCGTTTGTGCAATGAGTTGCAAATGGCTGTTATAGAAATTAACAGTAATACGCCCAATGCCATTTATTCCTTTATCTGACTTATGATATACTTTACCAGACACTTCGCCCATTACTGTTATAGGAATTTGCACCAGGGTATGATGGTTGGGATCAATGAAGATCTTAATTTTTTTCTTTTTTATTTCCCAGGCAATATTATCAAAGCCATTATCAAGTTCAAGGTAATAACCCATATAAGCATCAAGGCCAAGTACACGGATAATGGTATCACGCTTGTCACGTTCAATGTGCCCGCCATTAATATGGAATTTAAGATCAGCGATCTTTGGTTCATTTGGCTCACGCTGCCCGTTACCATTAAGATCGAGGAAGGGCAAAATAATTATTCCTCCTTTGCCAACATTGGTTTGATTGTTTACTGCAAAGTAATTTGTTTTTTTATCAATCACCATGCTCCCCCTGGCCGATTGAGTGGTGGTGGTAGTATTATTGCTTTGCCTTGCAGATAAAGAGGTTTGTGCAAAAGAAAAATTATAGCGCAAAGCCATTGCGATGTATTGATTATTGGCTGCTGTATTTTTTTCGTATGATACATTCATAAACCCTTGTTTAAAAATTTTTTTCTCTGCCTCAAATCTTACCATACTTATTTTTTGCTGATCATATTCATATTTTATCTGCGGTGTAATTTTTAAGCCATGCGGTAAACGGAAAGCAAATGAAAGATTGCTGTACACTGTTGGCCGGCTTGCCCCTGTAATTTGTGCATATGTAGTAACATTGGAACTTACACCCCAAATTACTCCTGATAAAAGAAATTCAGCATTGGTGTATTTATATTTTGGAAGCACAAATTGATTAACTGTAAAACGGGATAATCCCCTGAAGTTTTTGCCCCGAAATGGTACAGACACTACAGCCTTTTTTTCTTCCAGGTAACTGTTTTTGATGGCTGTTTGTCCCTTACTATATTTTATATAATTTAAATCGAACTGAATATTTGAAGGTAGCCGGTAACTCATAATTCCTTTTGACCTTACGCCATAAGTGTATTCGCCGGAGAGAAGCAGGTTTGAAGTAACCTGCATCGAAGCAGTTAAAAATGGCATGGCTTTGCCCGGTATAACTGATGATAAATATTCTGCGCCACCACCAAAGGTTATATGCCTTGTTAATCCGTAATTAACCACACCACGTAAAAACCTGCTTTTCTGATTATCGTCTACTATACCTGCCGTCAAAGTATATTCTACCTGGTGCAGGGGAATAAAATTAAAAGGGATAGTGATGTATTGCTCACGGGTATTTTCTTCTCCCGATGTTCCATAAAAACGAAGCTTGATTATAGAATTGCCATACACCAATGGTATTTCAAAAGTGTAAAACCCGGAGGCATCTGCCCTGGTATAATTAACAAGCGCATTGTTTATATATAGCTCCACAATGCTTCCGGGTTCAGTTTTATCACTTACTGTATATGTTCCGTACGATTTACGATAAGTGGTTGGTGTATTAGTGAATTGTACTCCCGTAACGGGGGCATAAACAGATGATGTGGCCTGTGTAAATATTTTACCCAGGGTAACCTGTTTTAAAATAGCATTGTTATTGTTCACATACCTCCAGCGGTAATATTGTTCTTTAAATTTAAAAGGAATGTTGCTGTTATAATTCAAAAACAAATTTGTTTCTCCTCCTGCAACTATGGCCCCGATATTCAGATTAAGGCTGGTGTTGCTTACATTATTTTCCTGTATGGAATTTACCAGCCAGTCAGCTGCGCCTAAATGAAACAATGGAAAGCTTCTCTTTATAATAGTATCAGCTTTTATTTCGCCGTTTAGCTTATTGATATTCTGCCGCATCTGTTGCTGCCTTAACTCAATAATGGCAGGCAATTCCAACGTGGTACTTATGGTTACAGATAAGTCGCGAAAGCTATATGCACATTGTAACCCGAATACATTTCCAAAATGATCTGATCGTAAATAGAGATTGGTTTCTGTGCGGATAAGATCGCCTGGCTTAATACTAAATGTTTTGCCCTGGTATACAATGTGGCTTTTATTTTTATCAATAAAGAATGTGGATTTCGGATTTATAAAAAATCCTTCTTCAGTATCAAGCCCGGATGAAAGCGTATTTTTTATTTTTAAAAAATCAAAAATCTGCTTTACGGGCAGATATACAATTTCGTTATGAATAATAGCCGGCAATTCTACACTGCCTATCCGCTGAACATTTACAGAAACTATAATTTCGTCATCTGCCTGGCAATGGGTAATACCGGGTTTAAAGAGTAACAGTACTAAAATAATATTTCGCCATGAAAGAACATTGTTGCACCTGTAGTTCTTAAATGAAAAAAAAAAATTAATGGCAATCATTATTAAAGTATGTACAGGTAGTTAAAAATGTTTTCCATTATTTAATGCAAAATAATTTCTGTTTCTGCAAACATTGTTGGAAGTGCCTGATTGTAGTAAACAATATGCAGTTTGCCTGTATGATAATTAACACCATGAATATTATTTAATCTGAAACTGAAATTGCGTATAGGATTGGGAGTATAAACTGCAATACCTTTTACTAAGCCTACACGAATTACTTTACCCTGCGGTGAAATATAATCAACAGAAATATCTCCATACACCGACATATTACCCGTGCGGTTAAAAGTAGCTTTAATCACTGCCACTGTATCTTTTACTATTTGAATGGCTGCATTTGAAAAACTTACTTTAGCATTAGATTCACCTGCCTGTATAATTACGGGCATTGAAATCCCGATAACCGGGATCACTTTTATGGATATGCCTGAGTCTTTACCGGGCTTTTTTTCTTCAAATGATTTTTCAGTTTGTACCGCTTTAAAATATAAATTAGAACGGTATTCTCCCGGTTCTAATTCGTTCCATTTTGTAACCTGTACTCTTACTGTTTGCGAAGAGTTAGGCGCAAGTACAACATTGTGTGGAAAGAAACGCAAATACCCGTCTGCAAATTTTTGTGAAGAGTCAGGTTGAGTAATTTTTTCCAGTGAACCATCATCCTTCATCCTGTAATGTATCAGGGAAATATCATAACGGGCAGTGTCCTGTCCTATATTGGCAAGATTTAACGCGTACGATTTTTTGGAGCCATCAAAAACTACACGTTTAGGGGTGATCAACAAATTTCCCTGCGCCGATATTTTTAAAGATGCGCAAAGGGAGAAGAGGGATAATGCTGACAGCATTATATAATGAACACTTGAAATGGATTTTTGCATTGGATATTGAACTTAGTTGGATATTGACTTAACAGTTAACTGTTAAATGAAAAACCTGATCAATCAATAATAAAAACACCCGGGAAGCTGCTACATGCGGCTTCCCGGGTGAAAGATTTTTTTAGTTATACGTTACTGTAACGTCAAAACCAGTAGATACATAAGCACCTGCAGTTTGAGCTGCACCAACATGTAATGTTGCACCAACCTGAAAAGTTTCAGTACCCCCGGTTAAAGCGCCGGTTGAATTTTCTGTAAAATCAGTTAGGGCCATTGAAGTAGCCCCGCTTTTTGCAAGAACAACATCAGTATTGCCGGGTAATGTTACATAGTAAGTGAAACCTGCATCACCGGTAACTGTAAATTCAGCAGCAGTAGCAGTTACACCAGAAAGAAGTGTAACACCAGTTGGTGTAAGACCTGCATTGGTAGCTAAAACAACAGTTCCGCCGGCTGCACTTGCTACTACGTTGCCAAAATTCATACTGGCCGTATTGCTTAAGGCAATAGGAGTAACGATGTTAGTAGCCGCAGTTGCATCTGAATTAGTTGCAGTTTGCTGAGCGAAAGAATTGCCTGAGAATGCTACCAGTAATACTGCAATAGCGATCATTTTGTTTTTTGTGTTTTTCATTGGTTTTTTTTGAATTTTAATTATAAAAATGATACCAGGATTAGGTGTCATTTCGGGTGTAAAAATAGAAGGCAGATATTTTTAATCTTGTAATCGATGCATTATCTTTTTGTAGAAATACTGTAAATTTTTGTAGTTTTTTTGAGGCGAATTGATAGATGAAACCTGAGTACAATATGCCGATGTTATAAGTTTGGTTGGGCACTACTTACAGCGAACTGTATTTCTTCATAAACTCCAAAACGGTTTCTCCTGTTTTTCTTTTGAATAATCTAAAGCAATAAGATTTATCAATGCATCCAGGTCATCTGTAATTTTCGATACCAAAAATTTTTGAAAACACTAGTATTCTTTTCACTTCAAGATCTATCATGCGGATGATAACCTGTTAGGAGGGTTTATTTAAACATGTTTTCATATCCTGTTTAAATATTTATCGCTCATAAATATTTAGCAAAAATGGATATTAAATCAAACGCCGGCTTACTCAATATGCAATAAAAAATAAAATTATTTAGATAGCGTAGCTGTTATACTACATTTCTTTGGTGCATACTCTTACATATATAATGCGATCAAAATCCAAACTTTGATTGATTCTTATTTAATTAATATGATGCAAAATAAAAAACTACTTGTTCTTGTTGTGGATGATTCACAGTTAATGATAAATAAAATTAAAGAGCTGCTTGAGGAATCTGCCGGCATACAAAGAATAATAACTTCCAGCTCTTATGAAGAGGCTATTAAACTAATCGATGCTGAAGAACCCGATGTGGCATTGCTGGATATAAACCTGCCTTTTTTTAAAAGTGGCATAGATATTTTAAGATACATAAAACAAAATTTTCAAAAAACTAAAATTATTATGTTCACTAACGAGGTAAGTGAATATCATAAAGACTTATGTTTAAAATTGGGTGCCAGTCATTTTGTAGATAAGTCCGTGGGCTTTGATTCACTTTCCCAATTGGTTTGTTCTTTAAATTGAATTCAGTAATTGCAGGCTGGGCTTATAAAGCAGCCTGACGTATCTGAATCAATTGCTTTTTGCAAAGCTGATCTTATAATAGAAAATTACTTCAATTGGTTTGTACAATTTATGTATAAACACCTTAACACTTATGCAAATAAATAGAAGAATTACTTAGTAGTTTTTCGATATGTATATTAATAATTTCAATATACCTTGGCGCTTTGAAATCCATCCTCTGAGTTATTTCATTCCAAAATTTTTTGAAGTCTTTTATTATGGCAAATATTTTACTTGCAGATGATCACGAAATAATAAGATCAGGATTAAAAATATTTATTGAGCATCATATGCCTCATGCAGTTATTGATGAAGCGTGGGACGGTAATTCTGCTTTTGAAAAAATTAAAGAAAAAGATTACCAGCTAATTATACTTGATGTAAATATGCCGCACACTGATTCATTTGGTTTGGTAAGTAATATTATTGCGCTCAGGCCTGAAGCAAACATTTTAATGTTCAGTATGAATGCTGAAGACATATATGCCAAAAAATATTTACAACTTGGTGTAAAAGGATATTTAAGCAAGGCATCATCCGAAGCGGAAATAAGAAATGCCATTGATAATGTTATAAACGCCAAAAAATATATAAGCCCTGAATTAATGCAAATGCTTACCGAAGAGGCGCTTGGTAAACGATCAAATAATCCCTTTGACGATCTGTCACCAAGAGAATTTGAAATAGTTATGCATCTTATAAGAGGGGAATCTATATCAGAAATATGCCAGGCCCTAACGCTGCATTCATCTACTGTGGGTACATTCAAAGCAAGAATATTTCAAAAACTTCACTGCACTAATATTATTGATCTGCTTGCAATGGCAAAAGCATATAATATAATTTCCCCTGATTGATTTTCTTATAAATAATTACAGTTTTTGCCGCACAATATTTTGCGGGATTGTATCAGTTTGAAAATTATTTGCCACTGATTATACAAATTTCCACTGATACACTACCCAAGTCTGTGCAATCCGTGGCTTATTAAATCGAAACTGATACACTACCTGATTTACTACTATAATCCTCATAATTTTTTTATCTTTATTATTCAAATGCCACGGCCTTAACTGGGATAACACGAACCCAATTCTATGGAAAATTGTAAGTTATTGTAGTACAATTTTTGATATTTTAATGATTGCCGTACTCCATGAAAAGTTACTTAAAACAAGATCGCCTCTGAAAATTTATTCTGCAATGTGAAAATAATAGTTCCTGGAAATTTTAAATGTAACTAATGTCAGAATTAAGAAAAACAGGAATTGAAGTACTGGGAGAAATACCCTGGGGGTCACACTTTTGTACCTTCTACGAAACAAAACAGGATCTGCTCGATACCATAGTTCCCTTTTTCAAAGCCGGGTTGGCAAGTAACGAATTCTGTTTATGGGTGATCTCCGACTCCCAGCTAATTTCAATGGAAGACGCAAAAGAGCTAATGAAAAAGGCCATTCCTGACTTTGACAGGCATAGCTCGGAGGGAAATTTTGAAATCCTCAACGGGCGTGACTGGTACCTGGAAGATGATGTATTCCATTCAGAGAGAGCATTGAGTGAGTTGAGCGCAAAACTTAAACGGGCATTGTCTCTCGGGTATGAAGGTATGCGGGCTTCCGGGGATTTGTCATGGCTGGTAGAAAAGTATTGGAAAGATTTTAGCAACTACGAAAAACAGCTCAACAGTTCCATTATCGATCTGCGTATTATGGTGTTGTGTACCTATCCACTGGTAAAAAGCGGCGCTGCTGAAGTACTTGACGTTGTACAATCGCACCAGTTTGCCATAGCAAGACGAAAAGGAGAATGGGAAGTGATTGAAACTGCCATGTTGATAAAAGCGCAGGCTGAAATACAAAGACTTAATAAACAGTTACAGGACACCAAAATAAAAACCCGCAGGCCATTTGTAATTTTGAACTATTTACTATCCGTCTTGTCAGTTGGTGCCGCACTAATCATTGCACGATGGCTGGACGTCAACATGGTTACTGCGCCTGTATCCCTGTTTCTTTGTGCCATCATATTCAGTGCATGGTATGGTGGAGTAAAGCCAGGCTTGCTTGCGGTGGCGCTGTCTATACTGGCATTCAAATTCTACTTCGTGGCTCCGCTTTATTCGTTGAAGGTTGAAATAAATTCACTTCCCCGTTATCTCATTTTTGTGCTGGCAATGTTTTTTGTCGGCATATTGTCTGCTACACAAAGGAAGGTAACAGAATCGCTCAGGCGTGCACGCAACATCCTGGAGGGCACTGTCCAAAAGCTCAATCATACCAATGCGGTATTACAAAAAGAAATTTCTGTTCGCAAGCAAGCCGAAAATACATTGCGCAAAAGCGAAGATAACATCCGGCTTATCATCAACACAATTCCTATTATGGCCTGGAGTCTTCAGCCTGACGGCTTCGTTGATTTTGTTAATCAGCGTTGGCTGGACTATGCAGGGGAAGAGTCAATTGATAATCCTAATGGAATAATTCATCCCGAAGACGTACCAGTTGTGATAGAAAAATGGCATACGAATAAGGCAGCAGGGAAGGCTTATGAGGATGAAATGCGATTGCGCCAGGTAAATGGAGAATATCGATGGTTCCTGGTTCGCACAGCACCGCTACATAACGAACAGGGAAACATCATTAAGTGGTATGGTGTGTCGATTGACATTGAGGATAGTAAACGGGCAGAGGATGCATTGCGAAAAAGCAAAGACAGTATCCGGCTTATCATTGATACTATTCCCGTTATGACCTGGACCCTTGGACCAGATGGTAGTGTTGACTTCCTCAATCAACGCTGGCTGGACTATGCCGGTATTTCCATGGAGGAAGAAATTGAAAATCCCCTGGGCCTGGTCCATCCCGAAGATCGTGCTGGTGTGATGGAAAAATGGAGTGCAACCCTGGTCACCGGTGAACCTTCCGAATATGAGATGCGCCTGCGGAGGGCTGATGGTGAATATCGCTGGTTCCTGCTCCGCACGGCACCGCTACACAACGAGCAGGGAAACATCGTTAAGTGGTATGGAGTCTGCATCGACATTGAAGATAAAAAGCGGGCAGAAAATGAATTGCAGCTGGCTTACCAACGTTTATCTTATCATGTTGAAAATACACCACTTGCTGTTATTGAGTTGGATAAAGACCTGTTCATTAAGCGATGGTCAAAACGTGCTGAAGAAATTTTTGGCTGGAAGGAAGCAGAAGCACTTGGAAAAAATGTGTATGATCCTGGCTTTCCCATCATCTATGAAGAAGATAAATCGCAGGTGGATAAAATTAATGTGAAGTTGGTGGAAGGAGTTGTTAACAGGAACCTTAGTCTCAACCGTAATAATACCAAAGACGGTAACATAATTTATTCCGAATGGTATAATTCTGTTTTGAAAGATGAGCACGGAAATGTAATAACCATTTTGTCGTTAGTACACAATGTAACTGAAAGAAAAAAGGCAGAAGAACAAAAAGAATTTGAACAAAGAGACAAGGAAGCATTAATCAACACTACTGATGACATGATATGGAGTGTGAGCAGGGATTTAAAAATTATCGCTGTTAATAAAGCTTATATCCGGGAAATTAAAACTTTAACAGGCATCACTGCCAAACCCGGAGATAATGTGCTGATGCCGGATGTTGTTCCCGGGGATATTGTAGCTTTTTGGGAAGAAGCCTATACCACGGCATTGTCAGGCAAAACTTTTAAAAAAGACACGTTCATCCCGGCCTTCAATAAATCTGGGGAGAGATGGAGGGAGACTTCTTATAATCCTATTTACAAAGATGAAATAGTTGTTGCCGTTGCCTGTTATTCAAGAGATATAACAGAAAGAAAAAAAGCGGAAAAAACATTGAACCAATCCTATGAAGAAATAAGGCGGTTGACCGAACATCTTCATAATATTCGTGAGGAGGAACGAACACATATCGCAAGGGAAATTCATGATGAATTGGGATCGCAATTAACAGTGTTGAAAATGGATGTATCATGGTTAAAGAAAAGATTAAGTGACGCAGGCGAAACAATAAAACAAAAAATAAAAGGTCTTATAGATATGCTTGATGCAACAGTAAAATCAGTGAGAAGAATTTCTTCGGAATTGCGTCCAAGCTTGCTGGATGATATTGGGCTGGTTGCCGCCATGGAATGGCATCTGAAAGAATTTGAAAAAAGAGCGGGGATTACAATTATTTTCAATGAATCGGTAAATGGATTGAAAGTGCCCGATTCAATAAAAAACGGGTTGTTCCGTATTTTCCAGGAATCACTAACAAATGTTGCAAAACATTCAGATGCAGGAAATGTGAAGGTTGAGTTACTGCAAAAAAACGATGAGCTTATTTTGAGCATAGAAGATAACGGCAAAGGATTTGATAAACAAAAGGTCCGGGAAATGAAAACACTGGGAATTTTAGGCATGAAGGAAAGGGCAATGATGATGAATGGCAGTTATGAGATAAAGAGTGTAACCGGTAAAGGAACTACTGTTACTGTGGTGCTGCCTTATAGGAATAAATAAAAATTGCTGACTATTCTGAACAAATACGTATTGAAAAAATTCACCCATAAAGACAAAGCCGCAAAGGAGAAAATACAACGAATTATTTTAGCCGTTGATAATAGCTTTATACGTTTAGGATTTATTAAGATTCTAAAAGGAGGGATACAATACCTTCTCTTTTTTTGTGTGATAATTATTTCGTCGGGAGCGGTAGCGCAGACCGCTGTTGATACAAAGCGAACCATCAAGGTAGTGATGGACAATAACTATGCTCCTTACGTATTTCAATCAGAGGGAGGCAAGCTGCAAGGCATTTTGATTGATCAATGGCAGGCTTGGGAAAAAAAGACGGGAATTAAAGTGGAGATCCATGCCATGGACTGGAGTGATGCATTGCAACGCATGCGTGCAGGCGACTTTGATGTGATAGACTGCATCGTTGAAACGGCAGAGCGCCAGGACTACTTCGATTTCACGCCGGCATATAATATGGTTGAAGCCTCGATTTACTTTCGTAATAATATTTCAGGCATCTCAGACATTACATCACTAAAAGGGTTTCCAGTCGGGGTAAAAATAGGAGACCAGCATATTGACAAACTCAAGGCGGGTGGTATAGCTACCCTTATCCTGTTTCACAATAACGATGCAATAATTGAGGCTGCAAAGAACCATACCATCAATGTCTTTCTGGCCGATGACCCTTCGGCGCTTTATCTCTTAAATAAATTAGGCGCTGAGTCTGGATTCCGGCATACAGCGCCAATATTCAGAGACGAACTCCGGCGTGCCGTACGCAAAGGTGATACGGCAACATTAAACACAGTGTCTCAGGGCTTCGCAGCTATCGACCCACGTGAATTTAAGCAAATTGACGAGAAATGGTTTGGGCTTACTATTAACAGGAATGGGCGTTACCTCACTTATGCCGGCTACGCAGTTGTTGTTGCAATTCTTCTAATAGCAGGCCTGGTAGCATGGAACCGCACCCTTAGAAAAAGAGTACTTCACCGCACCACCGCATTAAATGCAGCTTACCAACATTTATCTTATCATGTTGAAAATACACCGCTTGCCGTTGTGGAATGGGATAAAGATATGTTGGTTAAGCGATGGTCATTGCATGCTGAAGAAATTTTTGGTTGGCCGGCATCAGAAGCACTCGGGAAAAATATGTATGGCAAAGATTTTCCTATCGTTTATGAAGAAGATATACAGACAGTAAAAAAAATCAGTGATCAATTAACCAGTGGAATGGTGGACAGGAATATTAGTCTTAATCGTAATCACACAAAAGATGGCAACGTAATTTATTGCGAATGGTATAATTCTATTTTAAGAGATAAAGAGGGAAATGTGATAACTATATTATCGTTAGTACACAACGTAACGGAGAGAAAAAAAGCAGAAGAAACCCTGGAGCAGTCTTATGCAGAGATAAGGCGATTGAACGAACATCTTCAAAAGATTCGTGAAGAGGAGCGGATATATATTGCAAGAGAAATTCATGATGAATTAGGATCGCAATTAAGTGTTCTGAAAATGGATGTGTCGTGGCTGAAGAAAAAATTAGATGGCGGAGAGGAAGCCGTAAAACAAAAGATAGGCGATCTTATAAATTTACTTGATGAAGCTGTAAAATCGGTAAGAAAAATTTCTTCTGAATTACGGCCGGGTTTGCTGGATGATCTTGGGCTGGTGGCAGCCATGGAATGGTATTTGAAAGAATTTGAAAAAAGATCGGGTATTAAAATTACTTTCACTGAACGGGAAGAATTGGAAATTCCTGATTCAATAAAAACCTGCCTGTTTCGTATTTTTCAGGAATCGCTAACAAATGTTGCCAGGCATTCAGATGCAAAAGAGGTAAAGGTTAAGTTGCAGTATATAAACAATCAGCTTATTTTAAATATAGAAGATAATGGCAAAGGATTTGACAAACAAAAGATAGGGGAAGTGAAAACGCTGGGAATTTTAGGCATGAAGGAAAGGGCAATGATGATGAATGGCAGCTATGATATAAACAGTGTGCCCGGTAAAGGAACTATTGTTACTGCGGTGCTGCCTTATAAAAATGAAAAAGTCAATTCAATATGATTCGTATTTTAATTGCAGATGATCACACCATTGTGCGTAAGGATTAAAACAACTTTTGCTGCAGGAATATCCATCCCCAAATCCTATCCAAATCTTAGGCTTCCACCATTTAATTTTGAAGCACAATTTTTGATATTGTAATGATTGCCGCACTCCTATGAACATTGCTTAAAACAGGATTGCCTCTGAAAGATATTATTCTGCGATGTAGAAATAACTAAGCCCGGAAAAATTTTTAATAGAAAAAATGTCAGAGCTAAGAAAAACGGGAATTGATGTACTGGGCGATATACCCTGGGGGTCACATTTTTGTTACTTCTACCAGACAACACATGACCTGCTGGAGACTTTGGTACCATATTTCATGGCTGGATTGAAGAGCAATGAATTTTGCCTTTGGATAATCTCGAAATCCGAATTACTGACGTTGGAAGAAGCCAAAGAGGCGTTGCGACAAGTTCTTCCTGACCTTGAGCGCTACCTTGAGCAGGGCAGGATAGAAATTGTTGGCCATGATGAGTGGTTTCTAAACGGCGATACTTTTGATTACCACAAAGTCGCAAATCGATTTAAAAATAAACTTGATGAAGCATTGGCCAAAGGTTATACCGGAATGAGAATTAACGGAAGCCCGGCCTGGCTTCAAAAAGAAAACAGGATGCAGTTTTGCCAATTCGAAAAAGAGATCGGCCAGTTATTTCCCAATGAACGTATAATAGCCTCCTGCACTTTCCCTCTAGCGACGCTAAAAGGTGATGAGATCTTTGACATTACGCGGAGGCACCAGTTTGCCATTGCTAAACGTTACGGGCATTGGGAGGTAATCGAAACTCCTGAACTTAAGCAAGCCAAGGCAGAAATAAAGAAACTTAATGAAGAATTGGAACAAAAAGTTACTAAGCGAACCCGTCAGCTTGAATCAGCCAATAATGAATTACGAAATGAGAATGCTGAACGCAAAAAAGCAGAAGAAGAATTACGAAAAAGCAAAGATCGCATCCGGCTTATCATTGATACCATTCCCATTATGGCTTTTACCGTTCGGCTTGATGGTACCGTTGATTACTACAATCAGCGTTGGCTGGACTATGCAGGAGAAAGTGCAATTGAAGATCCGAATAGTATCGTTCATCCCGAAGACCGTCCGGCTGCAACTGAAAAATGGCGTACAAAAATGATCACGGGAGAACTTTCCGAGGGTGAAATACGATTGCGCCGGTCTGATGGAGAATATCGCTGGTTCCTGGTTCGCACTGCGCCGCTATACGATGAGCAGAGAAATATTGTTAAGTGGTATGGGGTGTCGATCGATATTGAGGATAGCAAGCGGGCGGAAGATGCATTGAGGGATAGCGAACAGCGATATCTTGCGCTCTTCGAAAATATGGCGGAAGGTGTGGCGTATTTTAAAATGCTGTTCAAGGATGGTAAGTTGCAGGATGCCATCTATCTTGAGATGAATCCGGCCTGGGAAAATCTGACCGGCTTAGGAAATGTCATCGGCCGAAAAATAACCGAAGTCATTCCAGGCATACTGGAAGCCAATTCAGAATTTATCGAACGCTCTGCCAGGGTAGCACTCACCGGCAAGTCGGAGCGGTTTGAATCTTATTCCATTTACTTAAAGAAGTGGCTTTCAACTTCAGCCTACAGTCCGAAAAAAGAACATGTCATTGTCGTGATGGACGACATTACCAAACGGAAACAGGCTGAAGAAACGCTTCAGCAATCCTATGAAGAAATAAGGCGATTGACCGAACACCTCCATAACATTCGTGAAGACGAGCGAACACATATCGCAAGAGAAATTCATGATGAATTGGGATCACAATTAGCTGTATTGAAAATGGATGTGTCGTGGTTGAAGAAAAAACTAAATGATGCAGGGGAGGCGATAAAACAAAGGATCAGGGATCTTATAGACCTGCTGGATGCAACTGTAAAATCGGTGAGAAGAATTTCTTCAGAATTACGGCCAAGTTTGCTGGATAATCTTGGGCTGGTTGCAGCCATGGAATGGCATCTGAAAGAATTTGAAAAAAGATCAGGTATTAAAATTACTTTCAATGAACCCAAAGAAGAATTGAAAATTCCTGATCCGATAAAAAACGGATTGTTTCGTATTTTTCAGGAATCATTAACCAATGTTACAAGGCATTCAGATGCAAAAGAGGTGAAAGTTAAGTTGCTGTATACAAACCATCAGCTTATTTTAAATATAGAAGATAATGGCAAAGGATTTGACAAACAAAAGGTAAAGGAAATGAAAACACTGGGAATTTTAGGCATGGAAGAAAGAGCAATGATGATGAATGGCAGCTATGAGATAAACAGCGTGCCCGGTAAAGGAACTATTGTTACTGCGGTGCTGCCTTATAAAAATGAAAAAGTCAATTCAATATGATTCGTATTTTAATTGCAGATGACCACGCTATTGTGCGTAAGGGATTAAAGCAGCTTTTGCTGGAAGAGTATCCATCTGCTATTATAGGAGAAGCAGGCGATGCAGAAGAATTAATAAAGAAAGCCCTTACAGCGGAATGGGATGTAGTGGTTTGTGATATAAATATGCCGGGCCGCAGCGGACTTGATGCCCTGAAACAAATAAAGCAAACTTCGCCTAAATTACCTGTGCTCATTATGAGCATGTATCCTGAAGAGCAATATGCTATCAGGGTTCTAAAGGCAGGCGCTTCCGGTTATCTGAGTAAGGATGCTATTCATGATGAATTGATCAAAGCCATTGAAACAGTATTACGTGGAAAAAAATTTATTACTTTCCACGTTGCAGAAAAATTGCTTGAAGTATTTGATACAGGTAGTAACAAGCCTCCTCATGAGTTGCTTTCTGATCGAGAATTTGATGTATTTAAACTATTGGCAGAAGGAAAAACGATATCTGAAATTGCTGACCGTCTTTCCCTTAGCCCCACTACTGTCAGTACTTATCGTTTCCGCATCCTGGAAAAAATGAATATGAAAACAAATGCGGAATTAACAAGGTATTCTCTTGAAAATAACCTGCTCTAAATTGCTTTTTGCAATAGTATAAGTTAAATATTCTTCATTTTATACTGGCGTGTCACTAATCGTCTACAAAATTATTCATGTATATATCTACCTGAGATAGGCCTCCCTTCTACAGTTTGTATTATCGCTACATAGTTACTTTGCATAAGTCCTAATTAAGATCCAATATCCTTCAAAAGCCATTCCCTAATGACGATAATCTTTGAAAGAATTTACCTATGATACCTCAAATTGCTATATCCGATTTTAACTTATCTAAACTGATGATATGGAAATGGCTTAAACAAACCATATCCGGAAATATATTGCTTACAGCAGAAGCAGGCCGTAGAAGTATATTCGACAACACTAATACTTCTTATAACCATTTGGAGATTGTAAAGGGAAATGAAGAAAAATACCGGTTTTTTTTCAGTAACAACCCAATGCCTATGTGGGTTTTTGATTTGGAAACATACAAAATACTTGATGTAAATGAAGCTGCTATAGCCAGCTATGGTTATAGCCGGGATGAATTTTTAAACATGACCGTAATGGATATGCGGCCGCCTGAAGAGATCAAAAACTTTACCCGGTATTCTCAGGAACACCCACAGGGTCTGGTTAATGCCGGCATATGGCTTCATAAGAAAAAAGACGGCTCTGTTATTGACGTTGAGGTAAATTCCCATGATATTATTTACGACAATAAGCCTTGCCGCCTGGTATTGGCAAACGATGTTACAGAAAAGCTGAAGGCAGGACGACAAATAATTGAAAGCGAGAAAAAATACAGGACATTATTTGAGAACAACCTGGCAGGTATTTTTCAAACCAACCTGGCAGGCAAAATTATTAACTGCAATACTGTTTTTGCCAATATGCTTGGTTATAATTCGCATTGTGAGCTGGATGAAAAAAATGCTGATGTACTTTATTATAATACAGGCGACCGGGGAAAATATATATCTACCTTAAATAAAGAGGGCCACCTGATCAATCATGAACTTATTCTAAAGCATGCACAAGGAAGACCTGTTTTTGTGATGGCAAATATCTCCTTATTCACCGATTCAACAACCGGTGAAAAGATCATCGAAGGTGTAATGCTTGATATAAGCGATCGCAAACTTGCTGAAGAAAAACTTGCAGAAAGTGAATTACGATTCAGGGCACTGGTTGAGAACTGCCATGAGGCAATTACTGTTATTGATGAAAATTTTATAACCCGGTACCGCAGCCCTTCTTTATGTAAAATGTTAGGATGGGATGATGATGAAAAGCTTCATAAACACCTGAGTGAAACGGTTCATACTGATGATATGAAAAGTATAGTTCTATTAAAAGAAAAATTATTAAAATATCCCGGGAAACCTTTCCCGATAACATTCAGGAGCAAGCATATTTCCGGTAATTATGTATGGATGGAAGGCGTAGCAACAAACATGCTTCATGATAAAAATGTTAATGGAATTATTGCAAATTTCAGAGATATCAGCGAACGTAAAAAAGCAGAAGAATTAATAAGGAGCAGTGAAGAAAGGTACCGGCAAATAGTAGAAACAGCGCAGGAAGGAATATGGGTGGTTGATGAAGATAACAGAACCAGCTTTGTTAATAATAAAATGTGCGAAATATTTGAATATACCCAGGATGAGATGATGGGAAAAGATGTATATTTTTTCATGGATAGTGAGGGAAAAGAAGTAGCGGCTAAAGGAATGCAAAACAAAAAAGAAGGATATTCCGGCCAAAAGGATTTTAAATATATTTCCAAAAGCGGCAAAGAGATATGGACCAATATTTCGACAAATCCTCTTTTTAATGTAGATGGTACTTATAAAGGTGCACTGGCCATGGTTACTGATATTACTGAGAAAGTAAGATTGCAGCAGCAATTAATGAATGAACAAATTAATCAGCAAAAAGAAGTAATAAAGGCTGCTGTAAACGCACAGGAAAAAGAAAGAAGAGATATAGGAGAGGACCTGCACGATAATGTAAACCAGTTATTGGCCGCCTCCAAGCTTTATCTTAATCATTCATTAAACGGTATTGAAGATGGGGTAGAAGATTATAAACCATTTGTGCTAAAAAGCCAGGAGTACATTTCTTCTGCTATAGAAGAGATCCGTAAATTAACCAAAGCATTGGTAGGACCCGCCAGGGAAGAGACCATGGGGCTTGTTGTTTCAGTAATAGAACTTATAAGCGACATTTCTATGGTTAAGGATATTAAGATCGGTTTTAAACATTCTTTATATTCTGAAGAATATTCTGATGCAGGATTAAAAGTTGTGATCTACAGGATCATCCAGGAGCAATTGAATAATATTTTAAAACATGCCCATGCTTCCGAAGTAGAAATAGAGATAAAGAATGCAGAGGATTGCCTGGAGTTAAGCATAAAAGATAATGGTGTAGGGTTTGATACCGGCACAAAGAAAAAAGGCATAGGGCTGAAAAATATTCAGAGCAGGGCCCAGATATATGATGGAAATGTTGAGATCATTTCATCGCCGGGTAATGGATGTAAAATGAATATAATTTTTCAAAATGCATGTAAATAAATAAGTAAAGCAATGACAAGAATACTACTTACAGATGATCATGAAATACTAAGAGCAGGCTTAAAGCTTTTCATAGATGACCTGGTACCACACGCAGTTGTTGATGAAGCCTGGGATGGTGATTCGGCACTCGAAAAAATTATGGAGAATGAATATCAACTTATTATTCTTGACGTAAATATGCCGAACACAGATTCTTTTGCCCTCGTTAACAATATTATAAACATCAGGCCTGATGCAAAAATTTTAATGTTTAGTATGAATGCCGAAGAGGTATATGCAAAAAGATATTTGCAGCTTGGGGCTAAAGGATATGTAAGTAAAACTGCTTCGGCAACAGAACTTGGAAATGCAATTAATGTAGTATTGAAAAATGGCCGGTATATAAGCCCTGCTTTAAACGAGGTGTTTACTGAAGAAGTATTGGGTGAAAAAACAAATAATCCTTTTGATAAATTATCATCACGGGAATTAGAAATTGTTCAATACTTAGTTAGTGGAAATTCAGTGGGTGCCATATGCAACACTGTAAACCTGCATTCATCTACCGTTGGTACATACAAGGCAAGAATATTCGAAAAGCTCGGATGTAAAAATGTAATAGAAGTTAACCGGCTCGCCAGAATTTATAATATAATTCCCCAGACATAAATGAACTAATGTATTTTGATTAAAAAAGCGGGGCAGTAAAATCTGCCCCGCTTAACATTATACTTATTAAAAGTTTTCATTTCAATATAAAACCAAATTTTACTTCTCAGGATTTAAAACTGCTTTGATATAATTATTCATATTGAAATATTTTTTTGCAGCTTGCTGCAGATCCTGAACGGTTAGTGCATCAACTTTTTTTGAATAATCGAGTAACCATATTGGATCGTCACGTTCAATCCATGCAAGGCTTAAACCGTCAAGCCAAAAATCATTTTGTTTTACTTTATCCTGGTATTGTTTTTTTAATGTCTCTTTTACCTTATCAAGATAGCTCTGCTCAATTTCATTGGCCTGTGCATTTTTAATAAGGTCTAAGGCGGCCGTAGTTAGCTTATCAACATTTTCCGGTCCGCATGGAAAACTTACGGTGATAGTGTAATGATTATAAGGTCGGTTAATAATGCTGCCCGACATTCCACCCCCATAAATTCCGCCCATATCCTCTCTGAGTTTTTCGATAAATTTTATGTTTAATGCATCAAGCAGCGTCTTTAATTTTAAATTTTCATCCTGGGTATAAGGCGCTTCCCCGGTAAAAATTAAATTTACCCTGCTTTGTTTTGCAGCCCCTTTATAAATAGTAGTTTGTACAATTCCTTTTATTGGCCTTAATCCTACATCAGTATATTTATTTTCTTTTTTTGATGAAGGCAGGCTGCCCAAATAGGTTTCCAGCAATGGTTTTATTTTGTTTACATCAATATTACCTACGAAGGTAAAATGCATTCCGTATGCGTTTCCGAATATTGATTTGTAAATATTAAGGGTTCTGTCAAGATTTATTTTATCATAATCTGAAACTTGTGCCAAACCGGGAGCCCACGGATTATTATTGTATTCTATTTTAGATAATGTATCCGAAAAATAACTGGCGGGATTTGCTTTCATGTTTTCAACAAATCCTTTTTGTGTACTGATGTATGATTGAAAAAGGCTTTGATCTTTTCTGGGTTGTGTAAAGTATAGATTTACAAGCTGCAAAAAAGTTTCGAAATCTTTTACACTGCTGCTGCCTTCTATTCCTTCATCATCCGCACTTACATAAGGTTGTACAGTAACTGTTTTGCCTGATAAAAACTTCCGGAGATCAGTAGGTGACATATCGCTTACGCCCATTGATCTTATAATGGATGCAGCATTTCCTGCGTTTTGTTTATCTGCAAGGCCATAATTATGTGTGCCTCCCCATCGCCAGGCATCCATTTGTATTTCATCATTTTTAAATTCAGTAGGCTTTAGAGTAACGGTAACTCCATTGCTTAATGTAAGATCTGTTGTGCCTAATACACTATTTGTTTTCTCGCCGGTTATTTTACCCGGTATTGGTTTTTTGATCATTAATGTTGTAGCTACAGCTTTTTCCTGGTAAGGTTTTACAGGAAGATTGTGAGCATCTGCTACTAATTTTAATAGATCATTATCTGATGGCAGATCAGCTGTACTTTTTTCAGGTGCAAGAAGCAAAGCAAATTTCCCCTGCTTAGATTCTATTTTTTTAGATAGTGCATTTACTTCTGCTAATGTTATTGTTGGCAGTATTTGTTTAATAAAAGCATAGCGGTTGGTGATGCCTGTAATGGGTGTGCCCGAGAGATAATTATTAATATATCCCTGCACCAGTAATGCAGATTCAGTTTTGTCTTTATCAGCAAATGCTTTTTCTGTTTGGTTTAATAAGCTTGCTTTGGCCCTGTTCAGTTCTGACTGAAGGAAACCAAATTTCTTAACGCTTTCTGTAGTATTTATCAATGCATCAATTGCATTTTTTACCGGCTTATCTCCAATAGCTGCAAACGAAATAAATGCCCGGTATCCTCTTATAAAATTTCCGAATGAAGTGCTGCCAAATAAAAAAGGCGGATCAGGTTGTTGTGTAAGGTCATTTAATCTTTGATTGATAAGAGAATTAAATATTCCTTCCACAATTGTTTCCCTGTATTTTGCCCAGGTATCAATGGGTTTTGCTTTTTCAACATAATTATATACCTGCAGTAGTTTCAGCGTTTGTTCTTTATCAGTAAGCACCATTCCTGTATTGCGGTTTCTTTCTGCAATAGGTATTATAGAAGGCCTTTGTATTTCCTGCGCAGGATTTTTAAACTGGCTGAAATGTTTTATTATTTCCTGTTCTGCCAATGCAGGATCGATATCTCCTACCACCACTACCGCCATAAGATCCGGGCGGTACCATGTTTTATAAAAACGTATAAGAGATTCTGCTTTAAAATTTTGCAGGATACTGTCTTTTCCTATCGGTAGTCTTTCGGAATACCGGGAGCCATTAAATAGTTCAGGAAAATATTTTTTACCCATACGTTCACCGGCGCCTTTGCCCAGGCGTGATTCTTCCAGTACAACGCCCCGCTCTTTATTTATCTCGGCCGTATCCAGTAATGCATTTCCTGCCCAGTCAGCAAGTATAGTAAAGCCTTTATCAATTTTATCAGGATCGTCAGAGGGAATGGGAAGTATATATACTGTTTCATCAAAACCTGTGTAGGCATTAAGATCAGCGCCGAACTTTACGCCGATTGATTGCAGGTAACTTACGAGTTCATTTTTTTGAAAATGTGTTGAACCATTAAAGTTCATGTGTTCCATCATGTGTGCCAGCCCCTGCTGGTCGGGTTGTTCTAAAACGGAGCCGGCATTTACTACCAGCCGCAGTTGAACTTTTTTTTCAGGCTTTGTATTTTTTTTGATGTAATAAGTTAAGCCATTAGAAAGCTTACCAATTTTTACGTCAGGATCAATAATTAATTTTCCATTAAGATCAAATTGTGAAAAAGAAAGCTGCGTGGTAAAGGTGAACAGCAATAGCCATAGGCTGTGCAGCAGTAGTTTTGTTTTATGCATGGTAAGGGTTTTGGTGTTTAAAATTCATGTAATATAGGATAATTACCTACTTAAAATTCAAAATAAAAACCCATTTTTTAAACGGGTTTTGCCTGTATTATTGCCGCGGAATAGCTGTTCAAATTTTATTTTGAGCCAAATACCTTCTTCAATAATTCTGTGGTTCTGGCTGCAGGATTTTTACGTATCTCTTGTTCTTCAAGGCCGATCTGGTAAAATATTCCGCTTAAAGCTTTATCAGTTACATAAGCGCTGAGGTCAGGATTTACTTTATTAAAACTTAGTTTATTATAAGTTGTAAAAATAGTATTCCAGTATTTTGTTGCATTTACTTTCTCCAGCGATGCTTCAATAACCGGGCGGAATGCATTGGTAAGTGCAATAGATGTTTTGCTTTTTAAATAATCGGTTGCTGCAAAATCGCTTCCTCTTAAAATGCCCACTGCATCCTGTATGGTCATTTGTTTTATTGCATTAATAAAAATGGGAGCAGCGCTTTTTGCTGCATCCTCGGCGGCACGGTTCATAGAAAGGATCGCATTGTCCACCTGTTTGCCAAAACCAAGGGCACGTAATTTTTGCTCAGCTTTCTTTGCTTCTTCCGGCATTAAAATTTTAAGGGCAGCATTAGCAAAAAAACCATCTATGATTGAGAGCTTTTGTACACTGCGATCTGTACCTATTTGTAATGCTTCCTTAAGCCCGTCAGCAATATTGCTGCTGTTTGTATCCGAATTTTTAGTGATGGAATTGAGGATGCTTTTTATACTTTGTGCATTTGCACTGCCGAAAGAAATTGTAAAGAGAATTAATAAAGAAAAAAATGTTTTCATGATTTGGCTTTTTCAAATGTATTGACTGTTGAATAACAAATAAGTTAAACAAGCTATAAGTTTATTTTTCCGGATGATTAATAACAATGCATTATGTATTAATGAACGCATTATTTTCAAACAAGGCTAAACTATCATTGCTACACCTTTAAATATATTTTGATTCTACTTAACTCAGCCCTGTTGGAGTTGGCTGTACTTATATTTAATAACTGCCGGTAATAAAGTTTGGCCTTAGCGGTATCGCCGTATTTTTCTGCGGATAGACCTGCGCCATAAATTGCATTAAAACGGTTGGGATGAGTTTTCAGATTTGCCTCATACATCTCCCAAGCTTTTCCCGGATTGTTCATTTGTAATAGCATGTCTGCTAATAATTCTCTTGCCGGAATTACTTCGCCGGGAGTAACCGGATGCTTTTCTGTTTTATCTTCCATATCTGCAGCAAGATTCATGAGCATTAATGCTTCACTATTTTTTCCTTCTTTAAATCGTATCCATGCCTCACCTGTTTTTATTTGTATCAGTACCTGGTTGGCTTTATAGGCATCCTTCTGTTTCACAAGCGTGTCATAAATATTGTTTAATTCTTCTAATTCATTTTTGGCTTGACCCATATTTCCAATATGCACAGAACCCATCAGCCGTGTAAAATTGATGATCGCCTTTTGCCATTGAAATTTTTGCCACGGAAAATTTGCATAATGATCCTTTAGATCTGCCGCGTCTTTCCACATTTTATTTTCCAGTACATATCGTGAAGGGATAGCAGCAAAGGCATAGGCAACTTTAAAGTTTAAAGGATCAACTGCAGTTATTGTTTTTAAATACTCCCATTGATTTTTTGCTAAATCATTTTCTCCCTTTTGCAGGTATGCATACACGAGGTAATCCATACCATGAAGCTCCTCATCCCAATGCCCTTTGATGCCTGCAGCTTTTGCATAGCATTGCGCAGAAGAGACTGATGCAAGATTTGATTTTATAGCTTCATCCCAAAGGCCAAGCCTTGTAAAAATGTGTGAGGGCATATGCAATGCATGTGCTGATGAAGGCGCAACTGCAGCATATTTTCTTGCAGCCGGCAAAGCTAATGCTGCAAGCCCCGGGTAATCGTACGTGTGAATGATATAATGTATGATACCGGGATGATTGGGTTCATCCGGGTAAAGGGCTTCTAAAATAGCGCCTGCTTTTTTTTGTTTGATAAAAGTTTTATCAGCAGGATCAGCGGCTGCATCCAGTGATAATGCATAAAAAATTGACGCCTCTTTATCATTTGGATACGTGGTATATATATGCTCCATATTCTTTTCAAATCTTGTGCATCGTGTACGATGATCCACTTTATTCCAGTCACTATAAAAGGATGAGATGGCATTTATATAATCAGCTTCTCTTTGTGTTTTTTGTGTTATTGACTTTGCTATTTCGATTGCCTTAGATCCCTTCTTCAGTTCCTGCTCAGAAGGCGGGGTCCAAAGTGCATGGAAATTACTCATGGCAACACCCCAATAAGCCATGGCACATCCCGGCTCTTCGTCAATAACCTTTGCAAAAACTTTTTCCGCTTCATCATATTCAAATGAATGCAACAATTTTATAGCAAGATTGAAATCGGCTTTTATTTTTTCGCTGCCTGAAAATTCAAATGCAACTGTACCAAATTGTTTGTCATCTGGGCCGCAGGAGATCACTTGGCCTCTTTTGAGATCTATTTCTTTTATCAATGCATTTGAAGGGCCATCATTTTTTTCTCTGCATGACAGGACTATCATTGATAACAATATAAAAATAACAGGTTGCAGGAAAGAGGGTTTTATTCTAAACATTTAAAGGTTTGAGTTTGCATTGTGAACTCTAAACTAATTAATTGCACAATGACACCCAAATTGGTTGCATAATAAGATAGTGGTGCACATAACTCACAGAACGCTTTCAATAGCAACGATAAAAAATTTCACTATTTATTTTACCGGCGATATTGTTTGTCAATAAGAGATTCATATTCGGGATGCAGCTTTATGTACTTTGCAATGAACGGGCAATAGACCATCAGTTTCAGGTTTTGTTCTTTCACATATTCCAATGCAAACTTTGCCAATGTAGATGAGATGCCTTTACCTCTTCCAATTTCGGGAACAAAAGTGTGCATGAGTGCAATGTCATCTTTATAAAAACGGTAATCAACATATGCAAACTCTCCGTCTATTTGGGTTTCAAAACGACTTTGTTTTATGTTATTGGTGATTGGAGTTTGCAGTGGCATCTTAAGATCGTTTTGTCAATTCTATCATCCAGTTTTTTAGATAACGGTCAATTGGCTTTTCAAATATTGAATGAATACATCCTCTTCCCAATCACCATTATATTTTTTTCCGTTAATAAAAAATGAAGGTGTGCCATTTACACCACTTCTTACCCCGCTTTCAAAATCTATTTCAACTTTTTCTGTTACTGTATTCTTCTGAATATCATTTTTAAATCGTTCTAAATCCAGGCCTATTGATCTGGCATAAAGAAATAAACTTTCAGAGTCCAATGCCTCCTGGTTCTCAAAAATAATATCATGCATCTCCCAAAATTTATGTTGCAAGCCTGCAGTTTCCGCTGCCACAGCAGCATTGAAGGCATCAGGATGGGCTTCTGCTAAGGGGAAGTTTCTAAAAACGAATTTCAGATCAGCGCCCAAACTGCGCTGCACATTTTTTATTATCGGGTAAGCATGACCACAATGAAGACATTGATAATCTCCATATTCTACCAATTCAAGTGGGGCTGTAGCTTTTCCCTGTATGTGATCTTTACTGTTTACAGGAGGCTTTAATTGTGACATGATGTATTATTTTGATTTATCTAAATCTTCCAGAGCATTTAATATTCCATCAGCTCCGGGGTTAACACCCATAGGCGATAAATAATTCCAGCGAATAATTCCCTTTTCATCCAATACATACAATGCACGCTGGCTTTCTCCTTCTTTTTCATCATACACTTCATACAATTTAGATATTGCACCTTTAGGCTCAAAATCTGCAAGCAAGGGGAAATGAAACTTACGGTCATGGCTAAATGCTAAATGACACCATTTGCTGTCAACCGAGATACCTACTAACTGTGCATTATGCCTGGAAAAAATTTTCATCGTTTCATTGTAAAGAGCCAATTCATCGCTGCACACCGGGCTCCAGTCTGCCGGATAAAATGCAAGGATCACTTTTTTACCTTGCAATTCACTGAGTTTTAATTTTTGATCAGGTGTGCAATTAAGTTCAAAATCCGGTGCTAAAGTTCCTGCTGCTAACATAAATTTGTTTTTAAGGAGTCAATTTTTTACCTGAATCTTTTTTATTGTCTCGCAATTAATGACTTTAAAACGAATACCACAATTGGGCCAGTTTATTATTACCGGTTAAGATTGTTTGGTTAGTTGCACTTCACAGCTGATCCAAACATCTTCACTTACCAAAACGCCACCTGTTTCCAAAGCTGCATTCCAGTTCAATCCCCAGTCCTTGCGGTTTATTTTCCCGTTAATGTTGAACACTGCTTTGTGATTTCCCCAGGGATCTTTTACTACTCCGCCAAATTCAACATCTAATTTTACCTGCTTTTTAATTCCTTTAATGGTGAGGTCGCCATACAATTCATAGCTGCCGTCATTGTCAACATTTTCATAAGTGTTGGCAATGAAATTTATTTCTTTAAAATTTTCTACATCAAAAAAATCAGCGCTCTTTAAGTGTGCATCTCTTTTTTCATCTCCGGTGTTGATAGATGCGGCATTTATCCAGCAATCAATTTCAGCGGTCATAAAATCTTCGCCGGTAGTATATATGCTTGCATCAAATTCTTCAAAACTGCCCCTCACATTTGTGAACAACAGGTATTTTACTTTGAAACCGATCTCGCTGTGAGCAGGATCAAGACTCCATTTTGTTTTTGTGCTTACTTCTGTAGTTTCCATTTTGTGTGTTTTTAAGTGTATTAAAATTTAGTTTACTTTTTAATTATTCCGGCTATAGTCTATCTCGCCGTACTTACCTGCATGAAAATCGCTGTATGCCTGTGCTATTTCAGCTTTACTATTCATCACAAAAGGCCCGCCAGATATGATCGGTTCGTTATATTTTTCACCGCCGAAAATAATAATGTCAACAGCATCTTTTGCGTTGTTGTTTATTTCGATTGTTCCTTCGTCCCGGTCAAACTCAATAAATTCACCCTTGCTGAATTCAGTATCATTTATCACTGCATTTTGTAACGGGAGAAAGGCGGCATACTCCAATCCTTTTTCTGCAGAGAGAGAAAATTGTTTTCCCGGTTCCAAATGAATGTGATATAAAAACTGCTTTGAATAATTTGGAATTTTGGAATACATGTTATCATATTCTCCCACAATTACTTTTATCCATCCTCTTTTATCGCTTAGCATTTGTTGTGGCACTTCGCCTGCCTGTATGGGAAGATATTCCGGCGGTTCGGCTTTTTGTTTGGAAGGAAGATTGATCCAGAACTGAAAAGCATGTGTAAGCAGGTCGGTAGTTTTCGGGTCAACATTCAGTACTTCATCATGTATGATCCCGTTACCGGCTTTCATCCATTGTGCTCCGCCTGACCGTACCTTAGCCTGATGTCCTTTGCTGTCATGATGATCGGCTTCACCATTAAGAACATAAGTTAATGTGGCAATGCCCCTGTGAGGGTGTGCGCCACTTCCATTTACTTTTTTAATAGGTTCACCAGGCGAATGTTTTATGGGTAGAGCATGGTCAAGAAATACAAACGGACCTACTGCCTCTGCATACCTGTTGGGCAACATTCGGTTAATAATATATTCACCTATGTCGGCTCTTTGCCCTTGTGTTGAGAAACTGATTTTCTTTTTCATCTTTTCATTTTTTAATCGTTTTAATAGCCAGCTTGGTATTGAATACCCGCAAGCCGGTTGTTGAATTATTTTGCCTGAATAAATTCAAGGTTTAAGCTGATCCTGACATCTTTGCCGACGCCTGTGCCGGTTGGATCAGATTTTACATGGTAATCCAGGCGGTTGATTGTAGTAGTTGCAGAGAATCCCGCTCTGGTATTTCCTTGCTGATCTTTTGTAGTACCTCCAAATGTGACCTCAAATTTTACATCCCTGGTAACATCACGGATGGTTAGTTTTCCGCTAAGTTCATAGTTGTTCCCCTTGAGTTTTTTAAACGATATGCTTTCGAAAGTCATATTTGGATAAGTTTCTGCGTTAAAGAAATCATCCGACTTTAAGTGCATATCGCGTTGTTCTACGCCGGTAGAAATACTGTTAACATCTACGGTGAAGTTGATCTTTGCATCTGTTAAATCAGGCTTAGCTGTAACAACAGATCCATCGAATTTCTTAAATGAACCCTCTACAAACGAAATTCCCATGTGCTTTACCGAGAAGCTGACAAAACTGTGCATCGGATCTACTGTCCACCTGGTTTGTGCGAAAGATGCGACACCGATTGAAATTGCAACCACGAATAGAAATATCTTTTTCATATTTTTTAAGATTAATGAATTTACAAAGTATGGCTGCTTCGCTTACCTGGTATTATAGTAGCCCCCGAAATATTTCCTGGGCGACCATGCAGGAATTACTTCAGGAAGCTTGGGCGCCAGGCTACTGTATTTACCGGTGCCAAATACGACTCTTCCATCCACAACCGTCAACACGGAAGAAAGATTTTTTATTTCATCTTCAGGTATGGTAATATAATCGGCATCGAGCAGTGCAAATTCTGCAAGATTACCTGGTGCTATTTTTCGCTTTTCTTTTTCATTGTGTTCAAACCAGGCAGCACCAAGGGAATATAGCTTCAGCGCTTCTTCACGTGTCAGCCGGTTGTTCCTGGCCAATATTTCCGAGCCTGATACAGATTTCCCGGTAACTGTCCAGGCAATACCGATCCAGGGAT
>JAQBNL010000073.1 GCA_028288585.1 Chitinophagaceae bacterium
ATACAAAACCAAAATACGGCAAATTCTCTTTTTTTAACGCATTTCCTCTTTTTTACCTCCGCCCTGTTTTTTTAAATGATTGTAGATTTATTGCATTTGCATAAAAAAATTGTAGAAACGTAGCCGCTGATTCTTTGTGTTTTAAAATTTATTTTTTCTGAAATACATGTTTGCCGGATTTAGCTTTTGCAAAAAATAAGATGCGATCCGGCAGTACAATTTTTTTTCCAGTTACATCAACTGAACCATATAGAATACAATAAGATCATTGTGAAACCTGTGGCGGTAAAGGATTTGGCGGGTAATAAAAAAAGCCCCGAAAAAATCGGGGCTTGTATCATTGCTTAATTAAAAGCTTGAATTAACGCTTCTTAGCGGCTTTCTTAGGAGCAGCTTTTTTAGCGGCTTTCTTAGGAGCAGCTTTCTTAGCGGCTTTTTTTGGAGCAGCTTTTTTTGCTCCTTTTTTTGCAGTTGCCATTTTTTTAGAATTTAATTGTTAGTAAATATTCACTAAAAATAGAAACATTTTTCAAACTTCCAAAACTTATTTAAAAAAATTTATGTAAATGCATCAGGAACATTTTCAGAAATGTAAATTTCCGGTGATGCTTTTTCTGAAATTAAAATGCAGAATTAAAATTTTATGCCGATGCTTCAGCAGCATTTACAGAGATGTAAGTTTTATCTCCTTTGGTTTTTCTGAATTCAACAACACCATCTGCAGTTGCAAAAATTGTCCAGTCTCTTCCTACACTAACATTTTTACCGGGATGGAAAGTTGTACCTCTTTGACGAACAATTATGTTGCCGGCAATTGCAGCCTGGCCGCCAAAAATTTTTACGCCTAATCTTTTGCTGTGTGAATCACGACCGTTTTTTACGGAGCCTTCGCCTTTTTTGTGAGCCATATCTTTTAATTAAAAAATTATAAATTAATAATTGAGCATTTGTGCACAATCAAAAACACTAAATAATATCTGTTACTTTTATTTGAGTGTAGTGAGTGCGATGACCATGTTTTTTTCTAAATCCTTTTCTTCTTTTCATTTTAAAAGCGATCACTTTATCACCTTTTACAGTGTCTTCAACTATTTCTGCCTTTACGGTAGCTTTCGCATCTCCACCTATGGTAACTTTTCCTTCGCTTTCTAACATTAATATATCAGAAAATTCAACTTTATCCCCCGTCTTACCGGAAAGATGCGGCACAAATAAACTTTGTCCTGACTGAACTTTAAACTGCTGACCTGCTATTTTTATAACTGCAAACATAACTACCCAAATTTAGGAGTGCAAAGGTAAGGGAAATCACTTAAAATTTACTAATTCCAGGCAAAGTATTTTACTAACCATTGCTTATTTTGTGCGCTTAAGCACAATTTTGAAAATTTTAGCAAAAACTGCAACAGTAATCTACAGTATATATGCATTTGCATGCTTTTTACTGATAATGATCCTGTTTATTCCTTTTGTCATTATAGCATCCTTTTTTGGTAAGGTAAATGGCGGTAATATAATATATGATGGTTGTAGGGTTTGGGCAGATATATGGTTGTTTTTAATAGGTATTTCCCATAAAAATATATTTGATGTGCCTCATGATAGTTCATGCCAATATATTTTTGTAAGTAATCATATTTCTTACATGGATATACCTGTAATGATGAAAGCTATTCGCCGGCAACATTTTAGAATTTTGGGCAAGGCGGAACTGGGGAAAATACCTTTATTTGGGTTTATATTTAAACAGGCTGCTGTTTCAGTTGATAGAAAGAACCCGGAGAACAGGGCAAAAAGTATGCTGACATTGAAATCAATTATCAAAAGAAAGATATCTGTTTTTATATGCCCCGAAGGAACCTTTAATGAAACTCATAAACCTCTTAAAGAGTTTTATGACGGCGCTTTTAGAATTGCTATTGAAACGCAAACGCCTATTAAGCCGATTTTGATCCTGGATACTTATGACAGGTTGAATTATAAAAGTATTTTCTCGCTATCTCCCGGAAGATCAAGAGTAATATTTTTAGGAGAAACCCAAACAGATACACTTTCGATAAGTGATGTTTTTTTATTGAAAGAAAAAATATATAAACAGATGGAAGAAGGTTTGATGAGGTATAATGCCAGCTGGATAAGCAAATAAAGAATCCTAATGGCTTGGCGAATTTTTTGAAAGTATCTTTGTATATACATGAATAAGGAAGCTATTGATAATCCGGATCTTTTTAATTCTTCTTTAAATACCACTTCATGGGCCGAAGTTATTTTGCCTTTAGCCATTCCTAAAACGTATACATATTCTATTCCTCAGCATTTACAATCAAAAGCCCGGCCGGGCTGCAGAGCAGAAGTTGTGTTTGGAAAAAATAAAAAATATGCAGGAATAATAAAATCAATTTCAGCGATAAAGCCGGCCTACGAAACAAAAGAAATTTTAAACATAATTGATGAGGAGCCCATTATTTATCCCCAGCAGTTGCAATTATGGAATTGGATAAGTAAATATTACATGTGCAGCGAAGGAGAAGTTATGGCTGCTGCTTTACCAACTCATCTTAAATTAAGCAGTGAAGCAATTATTGTTTTTAATGAAGAGTATGGCGAAGACTTTTCAGATCTTGATAACGAAGAGTATCTTGTTGCAGAGGCATTATTAATAAAGAAAGAATTACGGTTGCCCGAGGTACAGCAGATACTTGATGTAAATCATGTTTATCCACTAATAAAAAGACTTATTGAAAAAAAAGTTTGTTATGTGTGGGAAGCATTTAATGAAAAATATAAGCAGAAGAAAGAGAATTATGTTGTTCTGAATCCTGATTTTAGTAGCGAGGAAAAACTAAACGAGCTTTTAAACAATTGGGGAAAAGCTTCTAAACAATTGGAATTATTATTAAGCTATTTACATCTTTCAAAAACTGAGGGAGAAGTAACACAGCCGGCTTTATTAAAAAAATCCGGTGCTTCGGCAGCACAATTAAAAGGCTTAACAGAAAAAAATATTTTGCTTATAGAAAAAAGAAGTGTGGATAGGGTGGAGAATTTACCACAAAAAGTTTCCATTGATTTTGAACTGAGTGAAGCACAAAAAATTGTATTAGATGAGATTGATGCGGTATTTAAAGAAAAGAATGTTTGCCTGTTGCATGGAATTACCAGCAGTGGAAAAACTCAATTATATATCCGCCAAATCGAAGAACAAATAAAGAGGGGCAAACAGGTTTTGTACCTGTTGCCGGAGATAACATTAACGGCACAAATTATCCGTAGGCTGCAAAAAAACTTTGGTGGTAATGTTGGAATTTATCATTCTAAATTTAATAATAATGAAAGGGTAGAACTATGGAATAAAATAAAGAATGGCGAAATAAAAATTATTCTGGGCGCCAGAAGCGCTTTGTTTCTTCCTTTTAAAGATATTGGTTTGATTATAGTTGATGAAGAACATGACAGTTCTTACAAACAACAGGATCCTGCACCACGCTATAATGCAAGAGATGCTGCAATTTTTTATGCATCTCTTTTTAATGCAAAGGTTTTGCTGGGCAGTGCAACACCTTCTGTTGAGAGTTATTATAATGTTGAGAAGAATAAATACGGATTGGTAGAATTAAATGAAAGATTTGGCGGCATACAACTTCCGCAGATAGAAATAATAAATATAAGGCAGGTGGCAGCAAGCAAAAAGGGTAAGGTTATCTTATCGCCTCAATTAAAAGCCGCTATTGAAGAAGCTGTCACCAACAACAAGCAGGTGATTTTATTTCAGAACAGGAGAGGGTATTCTCCTTTTTTAATTTGTGCAACATGCGGATTTATTCCTCATTGTGAAAATTGTGATGTTACCCTTACGCTGCATAAATTCTCTAATAAACTACATTGCCATTATTGCGGAAACAGTTATCCAAAACTTACAACCTGCCCTGCATGCGGAACGGTAAACTGGATGGAGAAAAATTTTGGAACTGAAAAACTGGAAGAAGAATTAGAGAATGATTTTCCTTCTTATAAAATAGCAAGGATGGATGTAGATTCGATGAGAGGAAAGAATGCGCATGATACTTTGATAAAGTTGTTTGAGCAGCATAGGGTAGATATATTAGCCGGAACACAAATGGTAGTAAAGGGCCTTGATTTTGAAAATGTAAGCCTTGTAGGCGTTTTAGATGCTGATGGTTTATTAAGCTTTGCAGATTTCAGGGTTAACGAAAGGGCATTCCAGTTAATGGAGCAGGTAAGTGGCAGGGCAGGCAGAAAAGGCGGGCAGGGAAAGGTGATGATACAGGCAGCAAAAATTAATCATCCTGTTTTATTATTTGTACAGCAACATGATTTTAAAAGATTTTTTGATTTTGAGATTGAGAATCGTAACAGGTTTTTTTATCCTCCATTCAGCAGGCTGATAAAAATCATTCTGAAACATAAAATGAAAGAAGTTGTTACCGAAGCAGCCGACAGGTTGGGCGATGCATTGAAAAAGGATATGAATGATTTTGTTATTGGCCCTGCAGCTCCTGTAGTTAATCGTATTCGCAGCTTATACCTTATGGACATACTTTTAAAACTTCCTAAAGATGCCCATATGCTTCACCAGTATAAAAAAGTTATCGCCAATCATTTTAATTTATTACATACAGAAAAGAAATTCAGAAGTGTTACACTAATAGCAGACGTTGACCCTATGTAGTTATCGGATCAGCTTCATCATTTCTTTATATTCAAGAATATGTATTCCGGCTTTTGTTTGTTTACTTTCAGTTATCATTGCTTTGGCAACATCTTCTGCTTTTATAGGATGGTACTTATTTAAAGAACCAATAAACATAAAAGAAAATAACTGCATAAACACCTGGCCCATTTTTTCTGCCGGCCTCCATTCATCTCTTTTACCTAATAACATTGACGGCCTGAAGAAGCTGATAGTTTCAAAAGCAAATTGCTTAATATCATTTTCTATTTTGCCTTTTAGCCGCAGGTAAAAATTTGATGAGGATGAATTAGCGCCAGCAGCCGATACAATTAAGAATTTTTTATAACCATTCGTAATTCCTATGTGCGCTGCATTTACTGGGATATCATGATCTATTTTTTCATAGGCTGCTTTATCGCCCTTAACTTTTTTCTGTGTGGTACCAATACTGCAAAAAATAATATCCCCTTTTCCAAATTTGTTGGTGTAATCATTTATGTCATTAAAATCTACCTGCACCTGCTGCAATTTGGGATGGTTGAATGCTATTTTTCTCCTGGCCAAAACCCTAACGGTGCCAAAATAATCATCCTGCAGCAATTGTTCCACCAGGTAATTTCCAATTAATCCCGATGCGCCTAACACCACAGCTGTCTGTTCATTCATATATTTACTATTTTGCCTGTTAATTATGCAAGTTCAACAAAATTATCCGCTCCAAAAATACAATACGTTCGGCGTACAGGCTTACGCAAAATACTTTGGCGCTTTTAATACGATTGAGGATCTGCTATTATTATTAAAAGAATATTCTAAAGAATCAACTTTAATCCTGGGCGGAGGCAGTAATATCTTATTTACAAAAAACTATGACGGGCTTATTTTAAAAAATGAAATGAAAAGCATTCAAACAGTTCATGAAGATGAGGATCATATTTACGTGCGGGCAGGGGCCGGGGAAAACTGGCATCACTTTGTTATGCATTGTATCAATAATAATTTTGCAGGAGTAGAAAATCTTTCATTGATACCGGGAAATATTGGGGCTTCTCCTATGCAAAACATCGGGGCTTATGGAGTAGAAATAAAAGATGTTTTTCACTCGCTGGAAGCATTTCATTTAAAGGAAAAGAAAATCGTGAATTTTACATTGAATGATTGTGAGTTTGGATACAGGAATAGTGTTTTCAAAAAAAAGGATAAAGATCAATTCGCTATACTTAATGTAACATATCGCCTTAATAAAAAGCCGCAATACAATATTTCTTACGGAGCTATAAAAGAAGAACTGGAAAAGATGGAAGCAGGAGAGCTGAGTATACAAGCCATTTCACAGGCAGTCATAAATATACGAACCAGTAAATTACCTGATCCAAACATTATTGGTAATGCAGGAAGTTTTTTTAAAAATCCTGAAGTACCGGGACATGAATTTCATGAATTAAAACGAATTCATCCAAACATAGTGGGATATAATTTGAAAGACGGAGGCGTAAAGCTTGCCGCTGCCTGGCTTATAGAGCAATGCGGATGGAAAGGTTTTAGGAGGGGGGATGCAGGCTGCCATGAAAAGCAGGCATTGGTGTTAGTGAATTATGGTAATGCTTCGGGCAAGCAGATCTATGATCTTGGTAAAGAAATAAAACAAAGCGTAAAAGAAAAATTTGCTGTTGAATTAGAGAATGAAGTAAATATTATTTAATTTACTTTTTAAATGCAGCACTAATTGCTGCGTTAATACCTAAACTAAACTGATTATGAAAAAAAGATTTGCATTATTGATATTGGCTTTTACAATTAGCGTTACTGCTAATGCGCAAAAAGCAGCCAAAGCATTTTATGCAGAATTGGGAGGCCCGGGCCTTGCCTCTGCCAATTTTGATATGCGTTTTGCAAAGAAGGAAGATGGTTTCGGATTCCGTGTTGGTATAGGAGGATTTTCATTGTCAGATGGATTTGGCGATCGCACAGGTATATTAACTGTTCCGGTAGGAGTAAACTATTTAATTGGCAAAGACCAAAAAAATTATTTTGAATTGGGCGCCGGCTTTACTTACATTAATGCAACATCATCCAGCAGCGGTTTTAGCTCAGATAATTTTAGTTCCAGTTTCGGAAACCTGACATTGGGTTACAGGATAGCTCCCGCAAAAGGAGGCTTCTTTTTTAAAGCAGAAATAACTCCGGTGTTTGGAAATGGATTCTTTATTCCATATTATGGGGGTGTTGCATTTGGATATAAGTTTTAGATCTTTTATCTAAAATCTTCATCATCCAGTTCTTCTTCACTGAAGGATTTTGTTCCAAGATTAAGCATACTTCCCATAAGGTCTTTAAATTCAATTTTACCTTCCACTACTTTTTTACTGATAAGGGAATGTGTTGCCAGTCCGTGCAAAACAAATTCCATCAGCAATGCATTTTCTTTTGCATTCGCATTAGGGAAATATTTTTTTACAAGGCCGTATAAGCCATCTACTTTATAAAGCAATTGCACTTTATCCTCATCCTTACTTTCAAAGAAAACATTCAGATGATTACCTGCATCAAACCAGCGTGTGATTGCACGATAAGGATTTTCATCAGCAACACCTGCTGCCGTTTTTTTCTTTTTAAAAGTGTCAGGATTAGGAAAATATTTTGCGAACTGGGTGCGTATTGCTTTCTCCATTAAATTATAGGCAACCTGGTATGGGCCTTCCTGCTCACCTTCATACACCAGCTCAATTTTTCCTGTGATGGAAGGAATAATTCCTGTAAGATCGCTTATCCAAACCTGTGTTTCTTTTTCTTTATTGATTATGGCTCTCCTTTCTGCAGCGCTCACAGCATTTTCATAAGCGGCAATAGTAAGCCTTGCAGATACCCCGCTTTTTTTATCAACGTATTCACTGCTTCTTGCTTCAAAAGCCACCTGCTCAATTAAACGCTTAACAAGGTCGCTTACTTTTACTTTCTTTGATTGATCTGCATGTAGTTCTGCTTCCTGTTCAGTTATTAAAAGAGATGTTTCAATTGACGAAGGATAGTGCGTTAATATCTGGCTTTCGATCCTGTCTTTAAGAGGCGTTACTATCGCACCCCTGTTGGTATAATCTTCCGGGTTGGCAGTAAATACAAATAAAATATCAAGCGGTAATCTTAATTTAAAACCTCTTATCTGCAGATCGCCTTCTTCTAAAATATTAAAAAGAGAAACCTGGATTCTTGCCTGCAGATCGGGCAATTCGTTTATTACAAAAATGCTGCGGTTGCTTCGTGGAATAATTCCATAATGTATTACTCTTTCATCTGCATAATTCAATTTAAGATTAGCAGCTTTTATAGGATCAATATCACCGATAAGATCGGCAACACTTACATCAGGCGTAGCTAGCTTTTCTCCATAGCGTTCGCTGCGATGCAACCACTCAATGGGAGTATCATCCCCTTTTTCTTCCAGGAGATTTTTTGCATACCGGCTAAGCGGGGCAAATGGATCATCATTTACTTCGCTGCCTGCCACAACAGGAATATATTCATCCAGCAGATCAGTCATCTGCCTTGCCATCCTGGTTTTTGCCTGTCCGCGTAATCCTAAAAACAAAATATTATGCCTTGAAAGCAATGCTCTTTCTGTATCAGGAATTACGGAATCTTCATATCCCAGGATGCCGGGGAAAGTAACTTCTTTCTTACTTATTTTTTTTATAAGATTCTGCCGTATTTCTTCTTTAATACTTTTAGAAACATATCCGCTGCTTTTCAGTTCGCCTAAAGTTTTTATATGTGTGTTATTCATTTTAATTTTTTCAATTTGTCATTCTGAGCATAATGAAGAATCTATAATACAGATACTTCGTTCTTCAGCATGCTAGCTTTGTTAATAAACTGTCTTCCTTTTTCCGCTTTCAAAATCTTTAAAAATAAATGCCCCTAACCTGTCGAGTGAAGCGAAGAATGCTTTACCATTATTTGTTTCGGTAAACTCAGTTATAAAACGCTGCAGGTAAGGGTCGCTGGCAATCATAAATGTAGTGATAGGTATCTTTATTTTTTTGCATTGTGCAGCAAGGTTCATACACCTGCTTAAAATTCTCCTGTCTACCCCAAAACTATTTTTATAATAACGTTTACCAACTTTTAAACAGGTAGGCTTACCATCGGTTATCATAAAGATCTGTTTGTTGGGGTTTTTTCTTCTTCTTAATATATCCATTGCAAGTTCCAAACCGGCAACAGTGTTTGTGTGATAAGGGCCAACCTGCAAATAAGGAAGATCTTTTATTTCTATTGACCATGCATCATTTCCAAATACTACAATATCCAAAGTATCCTTAGGATATTTTGTGGTGATGAGTTCACTCAATGCCATCGCAACTTTTTTTGCCGGTGTTATCCTGTCTTCTCCATACAATATCATGGAGTGAGAAATATCAATCATTAAAACCGTAGATGTTTGCGCCTTGAAATCTGTTTCTCTTATCTCAAGATCATCTTCATGCATTTTAAAGCTATCAATGCCATGATTTATTTGTGCATTGCGTATTGAAGCAGTAAAATCTATCTGCTCTAATGTATCACCAAATTGAAAAGGCCTTGTTTCAGGATTTATTTCATCACCACCACCGGGCTTAAATGTATTGTGATTGCCTTGTTTTGTTTTTTTAAGCTTGCCAAAAATTTCCTCAAGACTTTTTTTTCTTATTCCCTGTTCTGTTTTTGGAGTAATTTTTATTTCGCCATTCTGTTTATTCTCATCAATATATCCTTTGTCTTTAAGGTCTTCAATAAAATCGCCGATGCCATATTCTTCATTCGTAAGGTTATATTCTTTATCCAGTTCTGTTAGCCAACTCAATGCTTCCGCAACATCGCCACTTGTATAAGTAAGTAATTGCATAAATGCATCAAGCAATTTTTCAAAGGATGATTTTCCATTTTGGTTGGGATCGTATTTTGAAAAATTATGACTGAGCATATAGTTGTACGAAGTATGAAGTTAGAAGTACGATGTGTAATTACTGCAAATTTACGAAAGAAATATTCTTGCAGATTCCGGTGGTTGTTAAATAAAAAAATCCTGCTCCTTATACGAGAGCAGGATTTTAAAATATATTGGTTATCTATTTCTTTTTTGGACTTATTGCGTCTGCCTTATTTGTATCTGCCGGTTTTGGTAAATTATTGATAACCGGTTTTTGAGATTCAGGATTTAGAACAGGCTGTGGCGTTTTAAAGTATTGTTCCATCTGCTGCACTTGCTGTAATAGCTGCATGCACCGTTGGTTATCGGTAGCCAGGGCGCCTTGTTTATTCTCATCAAGTGAATTAAAATAGGCGATTTCCTGTTCCAGGTCCTTGCGGAGGCTTGCATAAACTTTATTAGCCAAAAGTGTGTCTCCTGCTTTATATGCGGCCAGTAGAAATTGTCCTGATATCTGGTTATGCCTTTGATCACGGGAAACCATTCCATAAGGGAAATTTTCCTGCAGCATCATTTTATCACATCGCTCCAATAATTTTTTTGCATCGCCCTTTCTTTCATTATCTGCTAAACTAATTGCAGCCAGTGCATATTGCATTCTTATGCCGAAAAGATGTCTCCTGTTTTCCTCATCAAAATAAACTCCTGGTTTATCTGCATTGCCAAATACAAATTTGTTCAGCATTTTATCTAAAGCCCAATTCCGGTTAACGTCACTGTTTTTTACAGGTACAAGGCGATATGTTAATCCATCTGTTCTTAAATAAGGCTCAAACCCTAACTCATTATAAGGCGAGGTAAAATAGATAGGCCGCTTCCATTTATTAGCAGCAATAATATTAAGAATAGCAGCATCATTTTTACCAATAACATTTTTTGGAATGGTGAAGGTGACCTCACTTACTACACTATCATCGAGGTTTACAGTTCCGTTTTTGCGAACAAGCGCCTGGTCAACAGGTATCTTCACATTTTTTGTTGGATAGATGTTAAGATATTCCTCTTGTCCCTGCGGTAAATACATCCTGTTGGGGTCGTCACTTCCTGCATAATCTTTAAGCAATGTATCAAGCCCTATAGGCCTTGTTTGATCAACTGTAGCGCCCGGCAGTTCAGGAAAGAAATAAACCGCATCTCTCTTGCTTCCCATTATTTGTTCAGAAGTCCATATCAAATCAATAGGGTCGCTTTGATTTACTTTATATCTTAATTGATTAATGTACCAATCCGTGCCTAATAAACTTGAGTTTATTACACGAACATCCCTGCGCACTCCTTCTACTTCCTGCGCATACCATAATGGATAAGTATCATTATCACCAAAGGTTATAAGAATTGCATTGGGAGCACAGCTTTCCAAATAATCAATAGCGAGGTCTCTTGCCAATACTTTTTTGCTGCGATCATGATCATCCCATTCCTGGCTTGCCATTAATACCGGGACAGCCAGTGTGCATACTGCGGCGGCAACATAGCCCGCAATTTTATTATCCATTAATTTATTTAGCTGCTCTTTTACAAATAAAACGCCCAGGCCAATCCAGATAGCAAATGCATAAAATGAACCCACGTATGCATAATCCCTTTCCCGTGGCTGGTTGCCTGCCTGGTTAAGATAAAATACAATAGCAAATCCTGTAAAGAAGAAAAGCAGGCCTACCACTATCGTATCTTTTTTATCTTTTTTATATTGATATATAAAGCCAAGTATTCCTAAAATTAGTGGCAAAGCAAAAAGACTATTATTTGCCTTGTTGTGTTTTAAACTATCGGGCAATTTACTTTGATCGCCGAGCCTGATATTATCTAAAAAAGAAATGCCTGTTTTCCAGTTGCCATCTCTCCGGTTACCTATATCAATTCCCTGTATATCATCTTGTTTTCCTGCAAAATTCCACATAAAATACCTCAGGTACATCCAGTTGGTTTGATAACTTACCGCAAAATTTATGTTATCACCCATAGTTGGCTTTCCCTCATAGGCGCCGGTTTTGGGGTCTTTCGTAACATTATCAGTAAATCCAAGATAGTAATCCGCATGTCCCTGGTCATTACTTGCATCCCACATTCTTGGCAGAATATGTTTATCCTCAGGAGCATATTCGGTTACATATCTTCTTCCTTTCTTTTCATATTTATCCTTTCCTTTTACATAAGTGTCTACCGGTTTTTGTTCAGTAACTTCTGCAGTAAAATCCTGTCCATATAAAATAGGCCAATCACCATATTGCTCACGGCTTAAATAACCAACAAGACTTACAGGATTATCAACATTAAACATATCAACAGAGGGGTCGGCACTGGAACGTATGAGTGTTGTATAATAAGTGGAGAAGCCAAGAAGAACAAAGGCAAAGCTCCACATAGCTAATTTTAAAAAATTCCAGTTTCTCCTGTTGGCAAGTCTTATTGCATAAAAAATAAGAATGGCCATTAAAACAAAGAAAAAACCAAAGCCAAAGAAAAACGGCATTCCCAGGGAATTTTTAAAAAATATATCAAACTGCCCTGCTAATTTAATTGTCCATTGTATCATGGGTACCTGTACAATGCCTGTAGCAACACAACCGATTAAGAAAGCGTAAATAGTTCCTTTGCGGGTAACCTTATACTTTTTAAAATAATAGATCATTACAATTGCAGGGATGGTAAGAATGTTCAATAAGTGAACACCTACAGCTAAACCAATCAGGTAAAATATCAAAATAAGCCAGCGGTCGGCTCTTGTAAAATGACCTTTAATACCTTCTTTTTGTTCCTGCGTTACTTCATGCTCCCATTTTAAAATTGCCCAAAATACAATTGCAGTAAAAAAAGAAGAGAGTGCATATACCTCGCCTTCCACAGCGCTATACCAGAATGAATCAGAAAAAGTATAGGCAAGAGCGCCAACAACACCTGCTGCCATTATGCTGAAAAGCTGGTTGCCGGTAAAACTGTTCTCATGATTTTGAACAATCTTTCTGGCAAAGTGAGTTATGCTCCAGAATAAAAATAATATGGTAAATCCACTGGCTAATGCACTCATTGTATTAACGCCAAGCGCTGCATGGTGTGCATCAAGAGGTATAGTGAATATCCTGCCAAGCAACACAAATAACGGTGCACCGGGTGGATGTGGAATTTGAAGTTTGTAAGCGCTGGAAACAAATTCCCCGCAATCCCAAAAACTTCCGGATGCTTCCATCGTCATTAAATAAACGGTGGATGCAATAAGGAAAACCGCCCAGCCAGTAATGTTGTTGATCTTTTTAAAGCTCATAGTTTGGTTTTATAAAAGAGGAGCAAATATAAAACTATGATGCATAGAAATACAACCGCTAAAGTATTTTGTTGAAAAAGGATTGTTAATAGTCAATGGGCAACTGGCAAGAGGCAAATGGCAATATTCAATAATCAATAATTACTTTTACCGCGATGAAAAAAGCATTTATCCAATTACATATTGCTGTTTTTTTAGCAGGATTTACGGCGATATTAGGCAAACTGATAACCCTGAATGAAGGCATGCTGGTTTGGTATAGGATGCTGATAACGGCAGTTACTTTAATAATACTTTTATATTTTAGGAAGGAGCTGCAAAAGCTATCATTAAAAAATGCTTTTAAACTTTTTAGCGTAGGCGCCATTGTTGCATTGCACTGGGTAACATTTTATGGGAGTATAAAATATTCCAACGTTTCAGTTTCACTTACCTGTCTTTCTGCTATCGGTTTTTTTACAGCGTTTTTAGACCCGATAATTATGAGAAGAAGGATAGATATCACAGAAGTTTTTTTAGGTGCGCTTGCCATCGCCGGTATCTATTTAATTTTTGATTTTTATCCTGAGTATAAACTGGGAATTTTGTTTGGAATTATTTCTGCATTGCTGGCAAGTTTATTCCCCATCTTTAATAAGGCTCTTTTAAAACAGTTTTCTTCAAAAACAGTTACGCTGTATGAAATGTGTGGCGGATTTATTGCGCTCACTTTTATTATGCCGGTATATTTAAAACTGTTCCCCGCAAAATATTATTTGCCCACCACCAGCGATTGGCTTTGGTTATTGGTGCTGGCCTGGGTTTGTACAGTATTTACTTTTATTCTTGCATTAAATGCTTTAAAAAAAATATCTCCTTTTACAGCAAATCTTGCATACAATCTTGAACCTGTTTACGGTATAATACTGGCTTTTATAATTTTTAAAGAAAACAAATATTTAAGCGCAGGGTTTTATTATGGTCTCGGTTTGATATTGCTTGCAGTGATTTTGCAGATGCTAAGAGTTGTATTAAAAGCAAAGAGTGATAAAAAGACCGACATGGAAAATAAATTTCTCAACACCTGAAAATATTATGGCAACCCCACTAAAAACCAATTGCCAATTCCATGGAGTAAGCCTACTATCCAAAGATTATATGATCTGTGATATAAAATGCCAAATACCAAACCTATTAAAAAGGTTGCTGCAACAATTGTATAGTGCCCCTGGTATAACTGGTAAAAATGTAACGGCCCAAAAGTAAAGATGATGTTAGCCAGTATTATTGCTGTTGCGGCATCATATCTTCGGGTTAACTCGGTTTGAATAAATCCGCGATAGATCCATTCCTGGTAAAAACCCCAGCATACATAAAAAATGAAAGTAATTATCATTATACCCCATCCGTTCTCCTCCAATGACGCACTAAATTTATCTTTAGTAAAATAATAAAAGATAAAAAATCCAACAGGGATCATAATAGCCAGGTAAACTATTTCATACGTATTCCAGAGAGACAGTTTTCTTAAACCAATATCCTTCAATTTTATCCCTAGAAACTTTGTCACTAAAAAAACAAGGCCCAACAATATCAAAGCTGTAATTCCTGTAGATAATAAATCTTCGTATCCCAAATTATTTTTATACAGTGTTACAGCAACCCGGGTTACTTCAAATATCAGGGCGACAATTAACATATCTCTTCCCTGCTCAGGCGTGTATAAAGGCTTCACTTTTTTGTGGAAATACAAAACTAAAATAGCCCAGGGCAGCTGTACAGTTCCATCTTTTTTATAAAATATTTTTTTTATCATTCTCTTAAAAAATTAATGTTAAGATAACGGCTTTTAACAATTCCGGGCAATATTTACAATACTTACACGTTAACAAAAAGGTTGGCAGCTTAATTTCGGAACAACTTAAAATCCTAATATGCTAAAAAGCCTTATCCTTCCGTTGAGCATTTACCGGTTAAAAATAAAAATGCATTCTATAGAATCCCGGATCAAAAAAATGGAATCTCTAAATTATCTTGATCTCCAGGGAAGAATAGAAATAACCCAGATGAAAAAGATGCTCGTTAATTTACACGACCAGGAAGCGGCTCTTCATTTCTCTTTAAGCATGTAAATAGTTCTGCTGAAATACTGATACTTATTCAGGTATTTTAATAAGCAATTGTATTTCCTCGAGCAATTCTGTTAAGGCAAAAGGTTTCATTATATAACCATCGGCACAATTATCATCATAGGCTTTTGAAAGCTTATCATGTGCACTCAGCATAATTACAGGGATTGTTTTAGTTTGTTCGTTTTGTTTTAATTCCCTGCATATTTCTCTTCCATCCAAAGTGCCCAAAAAAATATCAAGAATTATAATATCAGGCCTGTCTTCTTCTAATATCTGCTGTAAATTTTTCCCATCAGAGATTAAAACTTTAAATCTTTTTATTTCAAGAAAACGCCTTGTAGCTTCAGCAAGGTCCAAATTATCTTCTACAATCAACACTGTGGGTTTGGTAGTCACACGAAATAGTTTAGAAAGCAGTAATGAAGATAAACTATTTTTTGAGCGTTACTGTTAAAGAAGTTGATTACATTTAGATGCAAAAATTTCTGATGACATCAACCCATAAAGTTCCTAAAAAGATAACCGCAATTTTAGCAGTAGCATTCCTCCTTCCGGCATTATACATTTTTGGCCTATGGATGAAAGTATTTAGCCAGGATGTAACCCCGGCACAAAAAGTTGTGGAATTTACTGACCATTTTCCTGCCTCGATAAGTGATTATAAAATAATAATGTACACCTCTATGGCTTGCTGTCTTATTGCAATGGTTTTGGCGGCTAAAAGTTTTAAACAGCGCTTACTTTCATTAAGAATTACAATGTGGCTTATTGTTATGATTGCGTCCCTTATTTTCCTGCTGGACGTATTTCAACTTTTCTAAAACTTCTGATTTTTATTTGGCTTTTAATTTGTGTGCCTTTAATCTGCAAATAAGATATCTAATGCATTTTTTAAAAGAATTGTATGAAAAAAATATTAATAATAAATAATGATGTTGATACTTTAAATCTTTTAAAGAGCTGGCTTGAAAAAAAAGAATATCATGTAAAATTTACAGTAAACGAGCCGGATGTACCGGATATAATCAATGATTTTGCTCCTGACCTGCTGTTAATAGATGTTCTTCAGGCTAAGGTTCTGAAAGAATTAAAATCTCTCATACAATCGAAAGAAATACCAGTTATTTTAATGACGGGAAATATTCCGGGTGATCAACATAAATTTATCAACATAGCAGATGATGTAATAGAAAAGCCTTTTGAGCCAAAATTACTGGAAAAGAAGATAAATAGATTTTTAAAGAAAACAGGATAACTACTTGTATTCATATTGAACACTCCCTAAAAGTCTTCTTTCTTTTGAATAACATTTTTCGCTTTCACGCAACCGCTGGTCGTTGTAAGTGTACTTCCAGATGAAGTAGTTGCTGATGTTATCATCTGTAGATATCATTTGTTTTATTTGCCCTGATGGATTGTATTCATACATATAATCCGGCAATAAACGCTTTGCTCTTGTATTGTAATGAACTACATCCGTAAGGCGGTTTTTTTCATCGTAATAATAAAGATATTTTTTACCTTTTGTTCCGCGTGTTACTTCTTCTTCGTCAATTACATTTCCTTTATCATCTATTGTAAAATTTACGGTTGATACATCAGCATTGTTTTTTCTCCTTATCATTTTTTCAGGTTTGCCGCCTGCATTATAAATATATTGGTGTGTTTCAGTAATGCCACTGCTTTCATCGTTTGCCCTGGTAAAATTAGTTATCATGGTAACCCGGCCTTTATTATCGTATTCATATTCTGACCTGGCAAGCGAGGTTTGTGAGCTGTCAACAGTTTTCATGATCCATCCTCTTTCATTGTAATAACTAACCAGTAAAGATTGCTGCGTTATGTAAGAGCGGGAAATCATTTCTGATTTTGTGAAGTTCCTGTCTATTTTTCTTTCGCAATAAAATCCTTCACTGGGCTCACCATCATCCTCAAAACTTTTAACTGAAACAGTTCTTAAGTTCTCATTTTTTAAGATAGAAAACTCTTTTGTAAGCTGTTGGTTTGTCCAGATATCCTTATAAAAAAACTGGGCATTTGCCGCAGGGGAGAAAGCAATTAACAAGGTTAAACCGGCAAAAAATTTAGAGTAAAAGCAAAACATTTTAAAATTGGATTTATGGCAAAAAATAATCAGCATGTATTTGATTGTAAAATATGCCAATAATACGGGATGCAGATTTTCTTTATTATTTTTAACCAGATTTTATAAATCAAAACAACAGCATTTTGTCACATCTTCCTCAAAGAAAAGAAAAAGATTGTTTAAACTGCGGTACGCAGGTGATAGGCAAATTTTGCCACAATTGCGGGCAGGAAAACATTGAACCAAAGGAGAGCGTATGGCACCTCGTTTCACATTTTTTTAAAGATGTTACTCACTTTGACGGTAAATTTTTTACTTCCCTAAAGGATCTTATTCTTAGGCCGGGGTTTTTATCAAAAGAATATATGATTGGCAGAAGAGCCAGTTACCTTAACCCGGTAAGGATGTATTTATTTACCTCTGCAATTTTCTTTCTTATTTTTTTTTCATTGTATACGGTAGATGAAAAGGGGCTGACAGTGAGTTCAGTTCTTTGGGGCAGAACAGCGGACGAAGTAAAACATATGGATTCTGTTCAGTTTAACGAATTCACCAGGAAAATAAATAATGGTAAGCCTTTAACCAGGGCCGAAGTGACGGCTATGATTGATACCAGCGGCTTTCACATAGCACCCGGAAATTTTCATTCAAAAGAAGAGTATGATTCATTATTAAAAGCGGGGGTTAAAAAGCATAACTGGATTGAAAGGCAACTGGTATATAAAGATATTGAGATTAAGAAAAAATATGGCTCCAATCCCAAACTAATTATTGCGGCGCTTCTTAACAGGTTCTTGCACTCTTTACCACAAATGCTTTTTGTATTACTGCCATTATTTGCCCTTATTTTAAAATTGGTTTATGTAAGAAGAAAACAATTTTACTATGTGGATCATATTATCTTCACAATCCACTTTTACATATTTATTTTTTTGGTAATGCTGGTAACCTTTGGTATTTCCAAACTGAAGAGTTTGCTGCATTGGGAATGGTTAAAGTATATCGTGTTGGTGTTTATCCTCAGCATTTTCTTTTATTTCTATAAAGCTTTGCGAAATTTTTATAAACAGCGCCGTGCTAAAACAATTTTAAAGTACTTTATCCTGTTATTCTTATTCCTTGTAATAATTGTATTCATGTTTATAATATTCATATTCCTTTCACTGTTTGGTTTATAAAAAAAATATGTCAACAAATATAAATGCTGATCTGCAACGCCTTGTTACAATAATGAATGAACTAAGGGAAAAGTGCCCCTGGGATAAAAAGCAAACCATACACACCCTTCGCCAGCAAACCATTGAAGAAACTTTTGAGTTGGTAGATGCAATTACTGATACTGATTGGCAGGGCATAAAAGAAGAATTGGGAGATGTATTACTGCATATAATTTTTTATTCTAAAATAGGGGAGGAGCAGCAACAATTTACATTGCAGGAAGTAATTGATGGTATTTGTGAAAAATTAATTGCCAGGCATCCGCATATTTACGGTGACGTAAAGGTTAACAATGACGAAGACGTAAAAAGAAACTGGGAACAAATAAAATTAAAAGAGGGTAAATCATCACTTTTAAGCGGAGTACCTAAATCTTTACCGGCTATGGTAAAAGCAATGCGGTTGCAATCAAAAGCAAAACAGGTAGGCTTTGAATGGGACACAAAAGAACATGTTTGGGAAAAAATTAAAGAAGAAGAAAAGGAATTATTGGAAGCAATAGCATCAAAGAACCAGGTTGATATTGAAGACGAAATGGGCGACCTGTTTTTTTCAATTATTAATTATGCAAGGTTTTTAAATGTTGATGCAGAAAATGCTTTAGAGCTTACTAATAAAAAATTTATTAAACGTTTTACTGAAATGGAAGCAAGGGCCAATGCGGATGGGAAAAATCTTCATGATATGACGCTTGAAGAAATGGATATGATGTGGAATACAATTAAGCAACAAACCAAACAGGATTGAAATTAAGAAGATACACCAATATTTTTTTTGGCAGAAACGGGTACCTCCTGGTACTTGCTGCATGGCTGATCACTTTTTCATTTATTATTGATAACTATTGGGGCGACTCTTCGGTACCGGGAGTACAAAAAGCAATTCAAAAAGATATACAGCAAAAGCAAAAAGACTTTATTTCTTTTTATAAAGATACTGCCTTACTACACCGGCTTATAAATAAACAATACAGTGAAGCGGCATTAAAGGAACTCTCTGACAAAAAATATTTTGTTTTTATTTACAGGTCCGATACAGCCTCCGGGTACATACCCGATTTTTGGAGTACACAAATTGTTCAGCCTGATGAAGCAATCATTACAACTCCTGATAGTAATTATGTGTCTCTTCTTGCCAATGGCTGGTATGTGATTGATAAAAAAACTATTTCTGCCGACAGTTCAGTTTATAAAATAATATCTCTCATACCGGTTAAGTGGGAGTATTATATCCAGAATAAATATTTACAAAATTCTTTTGCCGCGGTTGATAATATAGAAAACCAATATGAGGTAAGCATACAGCCAGCCGATATCGCAATTAAAGGTATAGAGGGAAATGTTCTTTTTTATTTACATAAAACAACTGCCAATATAATACCGCATGATAATCCTGTTTCCCTGTGGCTGCGCATTTTTGCCGGGTTATTGGTGCTTTTATATATCCATATAGTAGCCAATTTTTATGTTGCAAAACGGGGCATCTGGCAGGGGTTTGCTTTTTTATTTTTATGTGTATTAGCGCTTAGGCTCTTAAGTTATTATTATTCCATACCGGTTAACTTCCGGCAGTTAGAAATATTTGACCCTGCCATTTACGGATCAAATATGGTGTTACGCTCCCTGGGCGACTTGTTTATCAATTCTATTTTATTTGCCTGGCTGGTATTGTTCGTAAGGCACCATTGGAAGGACAGTGATTTTAAATTTATCCCAAAAACAAAAAATCAAAAAAACTTACTTGTTATCGGCATTTCGGTATTCATGATAATTATTACAATTGTCTGCGGCCATATTATCCGCAGCCTTATTGCTGATTCCCAGATTTCATTTGATGTGATGAATTTTTTTACATTGAATATTTATACCGTAGCCGGTTTTATTGTGTTGTGTTGTATTACTATCGGCTACTTTTTTTTAATACAGATATTATTATACCTGGTAAAATGTTGCATAGATGAACATCAATATATCCTCTACATCGCATTAGCTATAACGGGTCTTGCAGCGCTTACATTTGAGCTAAACACGCCCAATATTTCTTTTGATATTGCACTCATAATATGGTTATTGCTCTTTGTATTCTTAATGAATTATAGTTACCTCTCTTTACTTGCTTCCAAAATAGTTTCATCACGTTTTATTTTTTGGGTATTCTTTTTTTGTATTTCTATAACGGCTGTTATCGTATCTCAAAACCGTGCAAAAGAGCGTAATGAACGGAAACATTTTGCAGAAAACCTTTCCAACAAAGCAGACCCGGCCGGTGAAAGAATGATGAATATCATGTTAACTGATTTCAGAAATGATTTTTTATCAGAGATATTCCCGCGGTTTAAAAATTCAGCAGATAATAAATTTTTAAAAGATAGTCTTATCAATGAAAACTTTTCAGGTTATCTGAATAAGTACGATACTAAAATCTACACTTTTGACGCAGACCAGCAGCCTTTATACAATGAAGATTCATCTGCTTACAATACATTGAATGCTGTTTTGGAAACACAGGCAAAGCCTACTGCCTATACCGATCTTTTTTATTATGATGTATCGTACGACAGGTTTAATTATATAAGTAAAAAACAGGTAATTGATACGGGGGGCAGGCTGCAGGGTTTTGCATTTATTCTTTCAAGACCTAAAAAATATAAAAGCGATGCATTGTATCCTGAATTATTTTCCAAGGGAACTGCCAATTCAATTGAAAGCTCATCCATGTATTCATTCGCAGTTTACAACAAAAATCATTTAAGTAATAGTTATAACAATTATCCATTTCCAACCATAATCTCAAATATATCGCTTGCCAATAATGAATTTATAACTAAGAAAAATGATGGCTATGACGAGCTTTGGTATAATGCCGGCGAGGATAAAATAATTGTTATAGCTAAGAAGGATAGCTTTATCCTGGAGTCTATCACGCTGTTTGCTTACCTGTTCTTTTCTTTTTTAGTAATCACAACCTTTTTTAATTTAGTTAATATATTGATAAGGGGAAGATTCAATCCTGAAAAAACAAAGTCGCTTCTGCAGCTTACCATACGCAACCAGGTACATGGCACTATTATTCTTATAAGTTTATTTTCTTTTATTGTTATTGGTATTGCTACAATTTTATTTTTTATAAACCGCTACCACAGTAACAATCGTGAAAGGCTTAGCAGAACTATCCATATAATGGAATCGGAAGTTAGAAATGCGCTTGATACGTTTTCTTTTTATAATGAAAAATTAAAGGTGTATGATTTTCTTCCGAATGAAAAACTGGAATACACGATAAACAAATTGGCAGAAATTCATGCAGCTGATGTAAACCTGTACGATGTTAGCGGAAATCTTAAAGTATCATCATTGCCACTACCTTATAATACAGGTATGGTAAGTACTAAGATGGACCCGGTTGCTTTTTATCATCTTAGTAAATTAAAAGATGTACAGTTTTTCAGGGAGCAGAAGATTGGTGAATTAAAATACCTCAGCAACTATGTTCCGGTAAGAGATGAAACGGGTAAGGAATATGCTTATCTCAACATCCCTTATTTTGAATCGCAAAGCAGGCTGGAAGATGAAATATCAAATTTTCTTGTCACCATAATTAATCTTAATGCTTTTATTTTTTTAATGGCAGGCATTATTGCATTGTTTATTACAAACCGTATTACCCGTTCATTTTTTATTATCACCAATAAAATGAAGGAGATAAATATTGGTAAAGTAAACGAGGAAATAATATGGACCCGTAAAGATGAGATAGGAGAGCTGGTAGATGAATATAATAAGATGGTTAAGAAACTTGACATCAGCGCTGCAATGCTTGCCCGCAGCGAAAGAGAAGGTGCATGGAGAGAAATGGCAAGACAGGTAGCGCATGAAATAAAAAACCCTTTAACACCTATGAAGCTTAACCTGCAATACCTGCAGGGAGCAATTGATACAAACTCGCCGAACGTAAAAAATATTTCAGTATATGTTGCCAAAATATTGGTAGAGCAAATAGATCATCTTTCACAAATTGCCACAGATTTTGCGCAGTTTGCCAATATAGGAAAAACGAGGAACCAGGTTTTTAATTTAAATGATTCAATAAAACATGTGTCTTCATTATACTCGGCAAATGATAAATTGCATATTGCTCTTTCTCCTCATAAAGAAAAAATTATGATAAGGGCCGACCGTACACAGATCAACCGGCTATTGACCAATCTTATACAAAATGCCATACAGTCTGTTCCCGAAAAAAGGAATGCAAAAATCGAAATAGCAACAAAGGATTCAGATGGTAAAGTGATATTATCAGTAAAGGATAATGGAACAGGTATTCCGGAAGATATGATAGACAAAATTTTTACTCCAAATTTTACCACGAAAACTTCAGGTACAGGGCTTGGACTTGCCATGTGCAAAGGGATTGTAGAAAAATTAGAGGGAAGGATATGGTTTGAAACAAAAGAAAATGAATACACAATCTTCTATGTTGAATTACCTGTTATAATAGATTAATGTAATATCTTTAATTTTAATCCTATGGCAAAAATTTTAATTGTAGATGATAATGCAGATGTATTGCATGTTATGCAATTGCTTTTGAGCTCACGGGGGTTTGAGATAGAAGTGACCACTAAAGGTGAAGAAACGGTTAATTTAGTAAACACATTTCATCCTGAACTTATTTTTCTCGATATTCATTTATCAGGATTAGATGGAAGGGATATTTCAAGGCAATTAAAAACTACAGAAGAAACAAAACATATCCCGGTTATCCTGTTTTCGGCCAATGTAATAAAGGGTGCTATGTTGGAGGAATCTTTAGCTGATGAATTTATAGCCAAACCTTTTGATATTCATGAATTGCTACTGAAGGTAAATAAGCTTATAGGCAGTACGGATAATGCTGAAAGCATGATAGCTTAAAGTTTTTCTAAAAGGGCTTTTCAAAAAATTTCTCCCATAAATATTTATTAATTTTAAAATTAAAATCTTAAACCTGTGCCTGCCCCTAAAGCCAGATGCTTAAATCTTCTTTTAAATATTATTTTTCATTTGTAAAAATTGTTAACCGATACCTGTGGAGCGGTGAGGCAGTAAAAACAAGACCGTTTTATGTGCGGTATGGATTTAGCATTATTCTATTAGCATTTATTACACTGCTCAAACTTCAATATTTTGATTATATAGGCGAAAAAACACCTTTTCTTTTATATTTTGGAGTGGTAATAATTGCTACAGGTTTTGGTGGAGTTGGCCCGGGAATTTTTTCCACTATTATCTCCGCAGTTGTATGTGATTATTTTTTTATTCCCCCTGTTAATGAATTTCATTTTAATAAGACTGATAACGTACAGGTATTGGTTTTTGTTTTGGAATGTTTATTACTTATATCCCTGAGCGGCGCTGTAACACGGGCAAGTGCCAGGGTAAGAAAAACTGCCGAAAGGTTTCATGCTTTGGTGGAAAACAGTGCTGATGGAATTGCAGTTGCAGACGGATCGGGAAAAGTATTATATGCCAGTCCATCTGTTAAAAAAGCTTTGGGCTATACAGTAAGAGAATTTAGAAAGCTTGATCCCTGGACAAAGATCCATCCTGAAGAAATGGAGACCATAAAAAATTTTTATGCAGATGTAATGCGATCCCCCGGAATATCTAAAAGTATTTTGCACCGGTATCTTCATAAAAATGGAAGCTGGGTTTGGGTAGAAAACACCATCACCAATTTGCTTGATCACCCCAGTGTAAAAGGTGTTGTATCTAACTTTAAAAATATAACTGAAAGAGTAGTTCTTGAAAAGCAAAAAGAGGATTTTGTTGGCATTGCCACACATGAATTAAAAACACCTGTAACCAGCATTAAAGCGTATGCACAAATATTGCTGCGCCGGTTTGATAAGGATGGCAATATGGATGCTGCGAATATGGTTGAAAAAATGGATGTACAGCTTAATAAGCTTATCGCCTTGATCGGCGACTTATTAGATGTAACTAAAATTGAAGCCGGCCGGCTGGCACTGCACGAAGAATTTTATGATTTGAATGAACTTGTAAATGAAATTGTGGAAGAGCTGCAGAGAACTACCAATAACCATAAAATTATTCTTAAGCTTGAACAGGGGCCTGAAATTTATGGCGATAAAGAAAGAATTGGGCAGGTGCTTACCAACCTTATATCAAATGCTATAAAATATTCTCCTGCTTCAGGCGAGATAAACGTTTTTTTAATTGTTAACACAAGCAATATAACGGTATGTGTACAGGACCGCGGACTGGGCATTTCAAAAGATCACCGGGAAAAAGTTTTTGAACGTTTTTACAGGGTCAGCGGACCCGAAGGAGACAGCTTTCCCGGGCTTGGATTAGGATTGTACATTTCGTATGAAATAATAAAAAGACAGGGAGGACGTATTTGGGTAGAGAGCGAAAAAGGAAATGGCTCTGTTTTTTGTTTTACATTACCGCTGGATTACAGGATGAAATCAGAAAATCACAAAACAATAACCGAAGAAAAATAATAATATGCCTGATAAAAAGATCCTGGTTGCAGATGACGATCCCGGCATTGTAGATGCTATGCAGATCTTACTGGAAGATGAAGGTTATAACGTGATAACCACTATGGATGGAGGAAACATTATACGGATGTATGAACAAAAACCGGATCTTGTATTTCTTGATATATGGATGAGTGGGATAAATGGTAGTACCATTTGTGAAAAATTAAAAGCGGATCCGCAAACAAGTGATGTTCCCATAATACTGTTTTCTGCAAACCGCGATACAGCAGAAATTGCCATGCAATGCGGCGCTGATGGTTTTTTATCAAAGCCTTTTGAAATTAAAGAGCTGATAGCGATAGTGCGGAAGTATACCGGGGAATAATTTAAGTAAGAAAATTTTCAGCAGTATAATCATGAATTATCATATCTGCATTGGATAGTTCTTCTTTGCACTGGGTTGTAGTAATAGCGATCACTTTCATTCCTGCAGATTTAGCTGCGCTTACACCCACGGCAGCATCTTCAAAAACCAAACAATTATTTTGAGGTATGCCTAACAGGGCAGCAGTTTTAATATAGATTTCAGGATCAGGCTTACCCATGGTGATGTGCGCAGAATTAACTACCACTTTAAAATATTTTTCAATGGGCAGATGGCTGAACATAAAATCAATGTTTACCTGTATGCCTGAAGTAGCAATAGCCATTGGCAACTGCCTTTCATGTAAGGCGCCGAGTAATTCCATCAATCCTGTAACAGGCTTAATATGTGGCTCATAAAGTTTCCTGTATACAGCTTCTTTTTCAAGTGCATATTTCAGCGCTTCCTCATCATTCATCTTTCTTGCATAGATATATTCAATGGCATCTTTATTTGTTCTCCCGTTAATATTTTTTTTATATTCTTCTTCGGATATTTCTCTGCCAATATTTTTAAGGTATTGCCGCCACGACTGCAGGTGAAAAGAATTGTTATCTATTAACGTTCCGTCAAGGTCAAATATCACAGCCTTTATATTCCAGGCCTTCAAAAGTTTATCAATATTAAATTCCAGGGAATTATCAGCCATGTAAATTATTTCATTTCTTTTTCGAAACATACACTGTTTTCCATTTCAGCATACTGTCCGTAGTTGGGAATAAGTTTATAACCGTTCTTTTTGTAAAGGCCAATTGCTTCCGGTTGTCGTTTCCCGGTTTCTAAAACGCATTTTTTGAAGGACAATTCAGTTGCCCATATTTCCAGTTCAGTTAAAACTTTGGTGGCAATTCCTTTTCCCCTGCTCTGGGGTGAGGTGTACATCCGTTTAATTTCCATAGTATGTGTGGCGTATTCTTTTATTGCACCGCAACCCATGGGTTCATCATTTTCATACGCCACCACTACGTATTTAATTTTATCAACTTTATTAAACTGGGCATAAAATGAATGTTCATTCCCGTCTCTTTCAGCCAGATCAGTATCAAGATATTTTACGAGTTCAATAAAGTCCTCGTTGGTTGAGTCGGTTCTTATTAATTTAATCATCTGCAATTTCTTAATCGGGATACGCGTCGAAATTACTAATCATTTAATCCCTTTCCGTTGAGAATTTGCTTCATACATTTTTCAACCCTTGACTCCCGGGTTTTGGATTGCTTGGGCCGAGAAAAATAAAGAAGATATCCTCTTTGCCGCCCCGGTGTTAATGCATTAAAAGCAGTCTTCAGGGCAGGGATCTTATCTAGTTTATTTTGAAACTCACCAGGTATGATGAATTCTGTACTCTTTTTAAAATCCACTTTCAAACCAGATTTTTCTACTTCAATGGCTTCATAAGTATAGGCTTTCAAAATGTTTTTCATCTTAACTATTTCCCTGACATTGGTGAACCGAACCTGGCGCCCCGCCTGCACATTCCTGGTTTGTTGAATTAAAATACCCCTGGCATCATTTAACAAGGCACCTTTAAAAAACAAAAGTGCACAGTATTCTTTAAACACATGTATTAAAACGATGTTACTTTTCTGAAACATATAACAAGGAACGCCCCACTTCAATTCTTCGGTTAGCCCACAGTCAAGAACGATCATTCTCAATTGCTTGATTTCTTCCTGCCACTGGTTGGCTTTACTAAAATAAAAATCAACCTTAGGATTCATTACACTTTTTGTCATAGTATGTTATTTTGTACAAAATTCAGACCTTTAGCGAGCCACGGAATCCCCTTGCGGCATAGTAAGATTCTGCACCATTGTGATAGACGAAGACATTGCCGTAGCGGTAATCAGCAAAGATGGCACCACCAAGTTTTCTGATCTCAGAAGGCGTTATTATCCAGCTCGATGTTTTGGTATCGAATTTTTGTCCCGCCGTTTGGCAGGCCTGCAGCTCCCTGTATTGTTCTTCCGTTAAAATTTCAATGCCCATAGAAGCTGCCATATCAATTGCATTATTTTTTGGTTTATGTTCTTTCCTTGACTCCAGCGCTTCACGGTCGTAACAAACACTTCTGCGTCCACCAGGACTTTCGGCTGAACAATCATAAAAAATGTATTCACCTGTCTTTTTATCATGACCAACAACATCCGGTTCGCCACCGGTTTTTTCCATTTCATTTAGCGACCACAGTTTTTCTCCGCCGGCTGGCGTCTCCAGCTTTGCCTGCACTTTAGCCCATTCAAGACCTTTATGGCGGTTCATGTTTTTCTCAAAACGGGCTTTTAATGTGTTGAGTATTTCTTCACGCTGTTTTGTTGACAATTCCTTTTTCATTCTATTCATTTATTGATTAACTGAAATAAAGTATGGTGTTGCTTTGATAAATAGTTTGTTTGTATCTAAAACCGAAATCAACTCAGGGTTTGCTCTGTTATTCCAACTACAAATTAAAACTTCACTTTGTCCAACGTCAAAGTTTCCTGTCCTGCCTATGTTTGTAATCTTTGTCAGTTTCACGATGTCTGTGTTTGCTTGCTCAATACCCATGTTGTGTGCTGTGCTTTATGAAATAATGTCGTTATATTATTTTTCAACGTGAATAGTGTCAGAGTACTCAACATGTTTGGTTGCACTGTCCATCTTTATTTGAAATATATAATAGTTTTTAGCTGTAGTAACGATTGTCACATTAATAGGTGTGATTGAAAAGAAACTGTCAACTCCATCTTTTACTTTTTTGTTGCTTGCCATTCCGATTATTTTATATTCACAGGGACTAGTCCAAACAACTTTGCTTTTTGTCACTAGTCCAGTTTGAATGTTAGTCTCAATTTGAATTGAGTCTTTTCGCTCAATAGTAATTTTGTTTTTTGTCGTTGGAGAGGTCATATAAAACCTTCCATATTTATATTTTGAACAATCATTTGAAGTTTTGCAACACAAAGTCAAAACGCTAAGGAGAAAGGGACAAAGTAAAAAAGATAATCGTCTTGTCATTTTGAAATTGTTAGGGTATCTACATTGCACAACACACTAATTTATGATATTAATATGCGAGTGCCATAACTTTTTGATTTTAAAAATCAATTACTTAGTGTTATACATTTTGTATTGTTATTAGTACAATCCATTTTACCAATCTATTTTTTTTAATAGAAATGAATAGGTATAGAGTATTATATTTTGGATGTAAGAGCTACGGAAATAGATTAATACTTAAACAGCAATCCATAGCTCTCGGAGGCAAGTACATCCTGCCACTGTTCAATAATTTTTTTATATGCCCTGCCAACGGGCATTTGCTTCCTGTCAAGGTCGTACAGGCCTAATTCATTTATTGTTCCGTTGTTTTCTCTTAATGCTGTATCCCAGTCAACCTGGTGTATAAGGCTATACCATGTAAACCCTAAAACAGGAATGCCATCTTTTTTTAAGCGGTGCACATTTGCCCACTGTTTATAAAACCAATCTACACTGTATGGCATTTTAATATTTGTTTCGGTATGCATTATAGGTATGCGGTAGCGGCTGTAATATTGATGCGTTATTACATAATATCCAAACACCTCACCCGATGGCTCTGTGCTTCCATCGGGACGAACCAAGTGCTCATTACTTATATAATAATCATTGCCCATGATGCATCGTGCCTTTACCTGGTTCTCTGCAAACCAGTGGTATTCTTCTCTTGTCATTCCATTATCCAGCAGGTACTCATACATCATTGCTGCAATGCCGTATCCATAAGTAAGGTCAAGCGCAAGAAATCTTTTTTGATTAAGAAAAAAAGCGTGCTTCTCCGCTTCGGGTTTCATGGGATGATAATATTCAGAAGATTCGCTTTGTATAAATGTAGCCTCACGTTGTACTTCCAGTATGCAGCGCATGGCTAAAACATTTGCCTTGCAAAGATGTTTTAATGCTGTTACAAAATCTTTGTCGCTGCTTAACCTTTCGTTCCACCAGCCATATTGCGCAGAAAATGTTGCTGCAATAAAAATTTCATTTATCGGGGTATAAAACTGCAGGTGCGGAAAGCGTTCTGCAAATGCCTGTGCGTATTCAGCAAAGTATCGGGGAAAATCGGGGTTTTGAAAATTACCAATCCAGTCGGGTACTCCAAAATGACAAAGGTCTACAATAGGAGTGATGTGGAGTTCTTCTAATTTATTAAAAGTATCATCAGCAAAAGTCCAGTCGTACTTTCCCGGGCCAAGATGGGTTTTATAATATGGCGGACCATATCTTAAAAAATTAATACCCATTTCCCTTACCAGTTCAAAATCCTGCTGCCAATGTGTATAATGCCCGGTCTTTTCCATTTCATCTACACGATGAATCGTACCATCCGGCAATAATATTGTTGGATAACTATTTTCGATACCGGTTGCAAACATGAATTTATTGGCTGCCATGTTTTAGTTTGTAGTTTGTAGTGTATAGTTTGTAGTTCATGGCATGGTATTTATTTCTCCTTCTTTTTTACTATGCTTATTTTTCCTGAGCGTTCCATAAATATTTCTTCCACATTGTCCATTGTAATTTCATTCAAAATTAAACGAACTTCTTCCTGCAGATCTTTATAGCTGACGGAGCATTTTGCCATATTCTTTTTGATCACTTTATTATTTTTAAATAAAAGAATTTTATTTCCTTTTACAATTGCCCCGATAGTTTCATTGTACATACTTATTAATGCCAGGAGGCGGTGAACAACAGCTAATACAG